>NZ_CEZBFX010000019.1:0-58930 GCF_982964205.1 Roseofilum sp.
TACCACCGAAAAAGGTCGCTATAGCGACCTTTGAGCTGCCTTGTCACCCCTTGAGGTGATGGTCATGTGATTGATTTATTAGCGGAAATCTATGGTGATGCTTCCATGGATAGGCAATGCTTATTTTCCTCACCTATTTACCTTGCACTGTTTTGGAGTGATGTAAGATGAATTTGTGTGAAATATGTGTGAGCGGTCTCTAATTTTTAGAGTAATGGCTATTGCGGACGGCTGAGAGACTCTGTCTAGCAAGGCTTTCAGGAGTTAATTATTAATGGAGCTGGGCAGAATCGAACTGCCGTCCGCAATAGCTATTACTCTCTGTTCATTCACAAGCTTATCCCATCTAAATCCTCTGGGCAGGAACCATTCTTGACCCCGAATGGTGGGGATTTCTAGTAAAGTCTTAGCCCTTCAATTGACTAGAAGCTGTTTTAGGGAGCATCCGTTGGGGTTTCACCATAGACCTTAACGGAGTCGGACTATGATGGCTCGCGCCTGTTTGAGGCTAGATTTAGGCTACAGCAGCAGCCTTACGAGCGAAAGGAACGATGTTGTTCGCAGTTACATTTAGTTTGAGCCTTGATTTACGAGAGGTGACTCACTCTCGGCTTGCATCACAGAACAGCTTTCACTATCCCGTCGAAACCATTACAGCCCCATGCGTGATTCAAGAAACAGATCATGAACACTTAACCCAATTATAACCCCAGCAATCGCTAAACGGCAAAATTTATCTAGAGGACATCTGTTAGCATCTACAATAAAGAAACGACACTAAGTTGATTGATCAAGGTTCCAGAACGGTCTAGCCAGGGACATCATGTTAAACACTACAGAAATTCTCATTAACCATTTTGTCGAGCAAGTTCAAGAAGGATATCGTCGTACCTACGGCGGCTGGAAGCATGACTATGAAGATATTATTGGTTGGGCAGCTAATATGGCCTTGGAAAATATCGCCAATAGTGATGCGCTATACCATAATGTAGAACACACGATTTTAGTGACCTTGGTTGGTCAAGAGGTCATTCGAGGACGGCATATCCGAGAAGGCGGGGTGTCTTGCGAAGATTGGTTACATTTTATTATTTCCCTGCTCTGTCACGATATTGGCTATGTGCGTGGGGTTTGCCGCCAAGATCAAGAAGGTCTTTATGCGACGGGTAAGGATGGGGCTATGGTTTCTTTACCTCCAGGGGCTTCAGATGCAAGTATGACTCCCTATCATGTAGACCGGGGAAAGTTGTTTATTGAGGAACGGTTTGGCGGTCATAAGTTAATTGATGCGGATGTAATTAAACGTAATATTGAGTTGACTCGCTTTCCGGTTCCCAATGATAGCGATCATCAAACGACCAGTGATTATCCGGGATTAATTCGGGCAGCGGATTTGATTGGCCAATTGAGCGATCCCCGATATTTGCAAAAAATTAGCGCTCTCTATTATGAGTTTTTGGAAACGGGAGCGGCTAAGGCTCTTAAGTATCGTCATCCAGAAGATTTGCGCAATAATTATCCTAAGTTTTATTGGCATGGAGTGTTTCCCTATATTAAGGAGGGACTGGGTTATCTGGAGTTAACTCAGGAAGGGAAGCAGGTAATTGCTAATTTATACGCGAATGTATTCCGGGTGGAACATCAGCCGAATCCGTCTTTGGAGATGATTGTTTAAGAGGAGGATCTAATCGGAATCAAAGTTTTGAGGGATATCTTTTTGGGGCCAGAGTAAACGCACGGCCATGATAGCGAATCCGAGGGCAGCGATCGCCTTCAATAGCTTGGTCGGCAAGATGGCGGCGGTTCCTTCACCAACCATTACCCCGAGAAAGCTGGCTAATAATAAAGCTGTTGCGGTTCCTACAAACACGGCGCGGGGGGAACGGGATGTGCCACTCAGGGCGATCGCCGCTACCTGGCTTTTATCTCCTAACTCCGATAAGAATACGGCTGCAAAACTTAAACTCAATAATTGCCAATCCATAGGGTTTGATCTAGTTTTTGACTCAGTCCCATAGTATAGCGCTACGCGCTAGGCTAGGTGAATCGCATAACTCTAAAATCAGGTCATAGAGCATTTTGCGCTAGGGAATAGCTTGTATTGATTAGGATCTAAGGCTTCAAGCTGTACTCCTCCAGAAAAGAGAAGCGAGATCGATCAAACTTCCCACAGCCTAAGTTACTGTTTTTTGGGCCGTTGAGGAAGAGCGATCGCGAAGGTAGTCTGGCCTGGAATATCTAGACATTTAAGGCTACCCCCATGTTTTTCGACAATAATTTGATAGCTGATAGCCATTCCCATCCCAGTTCCCTTACCCACAGGTTTAGTGGTAAAGAAGGGATCAAAAATGCGAGGTTTAATATTTGCTGGAATCCCCATTCCATTGTCACTAATTTGGATTTGGACTTGAGATAAATTCTGAATCCATTGAGTTTTAATGCCTAGGATATACGGGAAATTAGGCTGTTTTTTTTCCACTTCATATCTTTCCTGTAGGGCATCAATACCATTCATCAGGATTTGCATAAAAGCTTGATTAAGTTCTCCAGCAAAGCAGTCGAATTTGGGCAATTGGCCATAATCTCGTTCCACTTGGATTTCGGAGAAGTTAACTGGACTCATTTCAGGAGAAGACTCGAGTTTAAGGCGATTATTTAAGATCGTAAGTATACTTTCAATCTCATCATGAATGTCTACTGTTTTGAGTTGGGATTCATCTAAATGGGCGAACCGACGCAATGAGTTAACAATTTTGGTAATTCTTTCGGTTCCACTTTTCATAGAAAGGATGACATTGGGTAAGTCAGTTAGGGTAAAGTCGAGTTCTAGATCGGCAATAAGTTCAGTTAAGGTAGGAGCAGGTATAGGATAGGATTGTTGATAAGCATAATACACTTGAATCAAATCGTGGATGTAGCTTTCCAGGTGATCGATATTACCCGCAATAAAGTTAACGGGGTTGTTGATTTCATGGGATATTCCAGCCACGAGTTGCCCTAAGCTGGACATTTTTTCGCTCTGGATCAGTTGGATTTGAGTGGTTTTCAGTTGGTGAAGCGCTTCGGCTAGATCTTGGGCTTGCTGTTGAAGTTGTAGTTCACTTTGTTTGCGTTGGATCAGGAAACTGATTTGGCTGGCGATCGCCTGAACGAGAGCAACAAGATTTAGTTGACAAGGGGTGATTTTACCTTGGTAAAACACTAGAATTGCCATCACCTTTTGGTTGACTAAAATTGGCATACCAAAGGCGCATTTTAAGCCAATTTGAAGGGCTAACGATTGCCGCGTATATGATGTTTCAGGGGCCTGAGTAATATCTTGAATCCATTCTAGAGTCTGATTCTGCCAGATTTTTCCAGGTAGTCCTTCTCCGGCTTGGAACTCTAAGGTAGAACTGAGTTGACAAAAGGGTTTAAGCGTGGGATGAGTAGCGAAGGGATTGGGAAGATAGGATAAGGTTTGGGTGTCCTCTTGGGGTAACCAGGCTTCTCCATAATCCCAGAAAATGCGATCGCAAATACTTTTGATGATTTGTGCAATTGCCTGTTCCCAGGTAGAGGCTTGGGTTAAATATTGAGTGACTTCTAACAAGAGCCGAGTTTCTCGCTCTGCTTCTTGGAGTTGATGATTTTTCTGGAGTAAAATTTGGTTTTTTTCCTGAAGTTGGAGGTTTAACTGAGTTAATTTTAAGTGATGGGCTACCCGCACCAAGACCTCTTCACTCTGAAATGGTTTAGTGATATAATCTACTGCTCCCAGTTGAAACCCTTTGACTTTATCTGCTTCTTCATTCAAGGCGGTTAAAAAAATAATAGGGATATCTTGGGTTTCCGGATTGCCTTTTAATTGTTCACACAGAGTATATCCGTCCATTTCTGGCATCATGATATCCAGGAGAATTAAATCAGGGACAAATTGAGTGAGACTCGCTAAGGCAAATTTAGCATTAGGGGCGAATCGTACATCATACCCTTCATTTTTCAGTAGAGTTTTCAGCAGGCGCAGGTTTTCAGGTACATCATCAACCACCAGAATTTTGCTGGTTTTGTAACTAACAATCGCGTTCTCTTCAGGGCTTGTCCTATTGCTATCTGCCATTACTGTAACCCATTGATTTTGTGATCTAATGCTTACGGGGAAGCACTGAGGACTATCTCTCTATCTTAAAGGAGTCAAGAGAATCTAGGGAAGGGAAGAAATCCAACGAAACAGAGATTTATCCGTTAGGTCGGGTATTCTACGGTACAATTCAACGGGATCGATATCGATTGGATCTCCGATCGCCGATCGCCCTGTGGTTGTTCAATCTGAGTTTATTGTATGGTTGTCTCTCATCCATCAACCCCCTGGGTTATTTCTGCTCCTAAGCGCTTTGATGCTCCGTTACGTCTGTTTTGTTTTCCTCCCGCAGGAGCAGGCGCTTTTTTATTTCGTCCTTGGTTAACCTATAGCTCGTCGGCAATTGAAATTCTAGCGATTCAATTGCCAGGGAGAGAACGTCGCTTAAAAGAACCTTGCTTCACCCAATTAGATCCGTTAATCAAGTCCCTTACCCAAGCTATTATTCCTCATTTAGAGTTAGGAAAATTCACGTTTTTTGGTCATAGTTTGGGAGCCTTGATTGCGTTTGAACTCACCCATGAACTGCGTCGCCAAGGTTTGCCTTTACCGGAGCATTTATTTATGTGTGGTCGCCGTGCCGCACATATTCCAATAGAGAATCTTCTTTGTTCCCAACCGGATTCTAGTTTGATTGAAGCATTGCGTGAATATGGAGGGACACCGGAGGGCGTTCTACAAAATTCAGATTTAATGGAGTTATTTTTACCCATTTTTCGTTCAGACTTAACCGTTAATGAACACTATCAATATCACTTAGAACCGCCATTGGATTTGCCGATCTCGGTGTTTGGGGGGATGAATGATACTGTGGCTATTCCAGAACAAATTGAGCAATGGAATCAGCATACTTCAAGAACATTTAAACTCAAGCTATTTGAGGGCGGTCATATGTTTTTCAAGGATGATCCTGAGCTATTGTTAAAGCCAATTTTTGAACAACTCAATTGTCGTTTATAAGGAACTCTCTTGTAAGACATTACTCAGATTAACCCAATTTTCTAGGCTCAGATCTTCAGCGCGAGCTTGAGGGTTAATATTCAGTTGTTCTAGAATGGGAGTCAGGCGATCGCTCTCAATCCTCGATTTGAGATTATTGTGTAACATTTTTCGTTTCGAGGAAAAGCCAAGAGTTACAATTTGTTCTAAATGACGGGGGTTGAGAGCCAGTTTTTCCAGAGTTCTGGGAGTTAATCGAATCACGGCAGATTCGACTTTAGGAGGGGGATAAAAGGCTTTTGGCGGGACAGGACAAATGAGTTCACAATGGGCTAAATATTGGACGCGAACTGATAAGGCACCAAAGGCTTTGGTACTCGGTTTTGCCACTAGGCGATCGGCTACTTCTTTTTGTACCAATAGGACAATACTCTCATATTTTTTGGGACCTGGAGAAGAAATTTTTCCCAAGAGTTTTTCTAAAATTGGGCCGGTAATATTGTAGGGAATATTAGCTACCACTTTATTAGGATTTTGAAACAAGGGATAGGGGGAAAGGAGAGCTTCTAAATCTAAGGAAAGGATATCCCCTTGTAAAAGAATAAAGTTTTGAGAGTCGCCTAATTTTTTGATCAGCTTTTTACACAGATCCCGGTCAATCTCCACAGAAATAACAGCTTGTGCATGGGCAATCAATTGACGAGTTAAAATACCGGTTCCTGGGCCAATTTCTAATACTTTATCTGTGGATTCTAAATCTGATGCTTGAATAATTTTATGTAGAATGGCTTCACTGTTGAGCCAATGTTGGGCAAAGCGTTTGCGGGGTTGAGGATTCATGTTGAAATTGAAACTAATATTGTTCGTATTAAACCAATAGTCAGACACCGGGGTTCTTCCTGGAATTCCCGATCCCCTTGACTTATCTGTGTTCACGGTATCAATTGGAGATCTTTATCATGGGGAGGGTGAGGGAGTTTCCGGAAAGAGGATTTTGGCGATCGCCTCAGCGTTGCGTTGTTTTCGCCATTGCCAATGATTATCTTGTCCATGCTCACACAGATGGAGAATTGCCCGATCGATCAGTTCAGGGATTTGCTCAAAATTCTCAAAGGTTTCACCGATGGGAGTTGGCCACTTGACCTGATGCTCAATTACGGGATAATGGGAGGCAATAATATAGCATCCGCAGGAGGCAGCATCGCTGATTACGCCACTGGTACGATAATAGTAGCGATCGCGGTCATAATGAATCACCAGGATGTCGATTTCCTGTAAGACCTTTAAATAGTCTTCTTGCTTCGTCGTATCTCGTAGAGTCGCGTTTATATTCTCTAGCTCCTTGGGTTTAGTACTTAAGGGAGTACCAATAACCAGTTCGCAATTAGGATGAGTCGCCGTATAGAGGGTAAGCTGTTGAACCAGTTTGGCGATCGGTTTATCCGGGCGAATCATCCCCACCACCCCAATTTTAATCCGCCGATCTGCGGGTATCCTTTCCCCTGGCTTCAGTTTCGGTTCCACCTCACTCATAATCGGATGGGGAATCACAAACATCGAATCTGGAGGTAATCGATACGCTTCTGGAATCACACTATCATCAAGTTCTAGCGTAACCACCTTCAAGTTCTTGAACAGGTTGAGATAAGTCCTCAGATACATCAACCCTAGGTTTTTGATCCGACTCGACATCGCAAACTGCTGATTCCCATGCAAACTGATCAACACCTCTTTCCCCTGTAGAGCTTGCAGTGCGAGTAAGGGAAGAAGAATCGAGAGATGTTGATTATAGAGTTCAAAAACAAAGATCGTATCCACCTCTTTCGGAAACTGTAGAGCGCGAGTCCCCATGGCAATATGGCGATACTCCCGGCGCAATTGGAGTCCCACCTGATAATTCATCGATTGGGTAAACTTCTTTAATCCTTGGGGTAAAGGTGTTTCGAGCGAAACAAACCCAATGTTCCTTCCTGGAGCATAATCTCCAAGTAAAAGTAGATCTTTAAGACCATTATGCATCAACATCAACATATCAAATCCTTAAATGCTTGGCACATATAGGAATTCTAATGTAGTATAACCCTGTTCTATGGTATTCAATTCGCGGAATGGAACTGTCCGTCCGGCGATCGCACAGGGTTTGATACTCCTGCCAGGTTCCTGGTAGCCGAACTACACGTCCTGCTAGCAATCGATCTATTGCATTTCCATTTTAAATGACTTTTTCTGAAGGCCGATCGTGATAGGGTAAGCCTTAAGACTTGCATTTGTTAGAATCATGCTAGAGCTATACCAATTTGAATTTTCCCAATTTTCTGAGAAAGTTAGACTGATTCTTGATTACAAGGAATTGGAGTACCGTACGATTGAAGTGACTCCAGGGGTGGGACAACTGGAACTGTTGAAGATTTCTGGACAACGGCAGGTACCGGTACTCAAAGACGGAAGTACGGTGATTTCTGATTCTACAGCGATCGCCCAATATCTGGATCGCCAATACCCAGAAAAGCCGATTATTCCCACCGAACCCCGGCAGCGCGGTTTATGCTTAATAATGGAAGAATGGGCAGATGAGTCTATTGGAGTCAAAAGTCGTAAGGCTCTATATGGTGGATTGAGTCAAGACCAAAGTTTCCGCACCGCCGTTTTACCTAATCCTATTCCTGATTTTGTCAAAACCTTGGTAGGAGGGGTTCCGAAGGAATTATTTCAGGTTTTAGGCTATGGAGTTGGCGCAAGTCCAGAAGAAATTCAGGCGGCACAGGATAGCTTAAAACAGGATTTAGAAGCACTGAGTCTAATTTTAGTGGATCATCCTTATTTGGTGTGCGATCGCCCCACCCTGGCTGATTTAGCAGTGGCTGGACTCAGTATTTTAATTAAGTTCCCTGAAGGCAATTACCTGAATATCCCTGAATCGCTACAAGGTAAAGGCATCCCAGGATTAGCCGACAATCCATCCTATCAACCCTTTTTTGAATGGCGCGATCGCCTCTACTCTAGCATCCGTCAATCTAAATCGACTCCAGCATCAAGTAATTCGCCCACGTCTATTGAAATTGAGTAATGACTGATGGGTATTGGTGACCTAAGTACAGGACATAAAGTTGTATGGGTTGGAAGAGAGAGTCAGAAAAAGAGAGCAGGTCAATGAAAAAGTGGTGCAGGAGGTCAAAACCATAGCGAAACAAACTACGGGCATGGCGGCTATGAGCTTCAATGATACAAATCGGCGTTTGACCCTGTCGCCAGATCCCGGACTTCATCGCCCAAACAAATGCCAGGGCTAAAAGAGCTAGAAGCTGAGACAGACGCTCTCTATCAGTGAAATGAAAGGAATTGGCTCGTCGAGCATCAGGAATGAGAGCCAAGGCTTGCCCACACACTCCCAGTCACCTTTAAGTCCCGTTAGAGCCTAAGCGATTGCCTATTCCCTAGCGCAAAGTTCTATATATGAAGCCAGATTCAATTTTTAATCGACTGTTCGGTAAAGGTGAAAAATTTAGGCATTTTTTTGAATATAAAGCGCTCAAATGTTCAGAGTACTAAAGCACTATAAAAAAGGAAAGTGTATGGGTCATTTCCTCTCCCTATCCCCCATCTTTTTCAATGCACTATTTTAGATAAAACAATCGAGTAGACACTCCTAAATCCCCTAATAGACTCTACCTCGATAGACTCGTTTGTGACGGGCTTTTTTTGAGGTGTTTTCTCCTGGGAGACCTACAGAGGTTACAGGTGGTAGAGGGACAGGAGCCTCTCTATTGATTTCCGATACTGAAAAAGAGTCAGCCGGATACTCAAAGACATCATGATTATTGAAGGAACCTGCTACGGATGGAGTAGATAAGGATTGGGCGTTTTCCATATCTTGTTTTAGGGCTAGCAAACAGGAAACCAGAGGATCGTTATGAATCATTAATCCTCCTAGAGCGGATAATACTTTTTTAATGCCAGCAATCACTTTGAGGGCTAGAGTATCGGCTTCAAAGGGCGGTAGAATATCGATCGCGCCATAGGCGATCGCTGCTTGACGTTGGTAATGGCTCACTTCAGAGTCTGTGCTTTCTAAAAGAATTACAGGTATTTCTGCGTAGTTCTCTTGGCACAAGAGACAGAATTCCTCTAGCTGCAAATCCGGAGTTTGTCGATCGATGAGAACGATCGCCGGTTTTTGGTTACCACTAGATCGGGTCTCTTCTAGCCTTTCCAATAGGTGGGTTGCATCAGCAGTTAGGATGACTGCCAAGTTTTGGCTTCTTAACACTCTTTGCCATACCCAGCGTTGGAAGTTGCAGGGTTGACACAGAAGAATGGTCGCTCTTGGATTAGTCATGGAAGGATTAGATAACTGGATTTAGAGTAGGATGGAGCAAATCAAAACTATAGGCTAAATTTATAATTTAATTTTTGATTAATTGCCCTTAAGGATTTTCTTAAGCTTGGTATAGCAGAAAACAAAAGGAAATTTCTGTATCATTTAATTCATTTAAGAATCTGATCTTTCAGGCACAATCTACGTTTGTATCATTAAGTTTGATAAACTTTTGCCAGAGGAGTTCTCTAATACGAGAAGATAACTCCTTTTGTACGGTTGTCAATGGCACTTAAAATGTTTACCCAAAATCCGTATATTTAAGAAATGAAACAACACGATTCAAGATTAAAACTCAAGGTCTTAAAAAAGGCAAATCAAACCCAAATAAGCATTAAGGGATACTCACTCTGGTTTTGGGCCAGTTTGGGAGTCATGATAGCTTTAATTCCCTGGGCAGGGCAGGCGGTCGCCCAAGCCCAGACCCCAAGCACGGTCAATGATGGCATCCCCGATCAAATCCAAATTGCGCTCAATACCCTATGGGTAATCTTTACTGGAGTGCTGGTGTTTTTTATGAATGCTGGCTTTGCGATGCTAGAAACTGGCTTTTGCCGCCATAAAAGCGCTGTCAATATCTTAGCAAAAAATCTGATTGTATTCGCCTTATCCTCTCTTGCTTTTTGGGCCACTGGCTTTGCCTTAATGTTTGGTGATGGCAATTCCTTTATTGGACTGCACGGGTTTTTCTTAAGTGGGCCGGACAATAGTCCAGCCGTGGCAGAAGCCTATCAAGGGATCTATCGTTCGTTAGATTGGGCTGCTATTCCTCTAAAGGCTAAATTTTTCTTTCAACTAGCCTTTGCGGGTACTGCCGCTACCATTGTGTCTGGAGCTGTGGCTGAACGGATTAAATTTGCTGCTTTTGTTCTCTTTAGTTTGGGCTTAGTGGGATTGGCTTACAGCATCATTGGCCATTGGATCTGGGGTGATGGATGGCTCTCCCAACTGGGTTTTTGGGATTTTGCTGGATCGACTGTTGTGCATTCTGTGGGAGGATGGGGGGCTTTTATGGGGGCAGTTTTATTAGGCCCGCGGATGGATAAATATCCAGATGGGCAAATTGCTGCTATTCCCGGCCATAATTTGGCAATTTCTACCCTCGGTTGTCTGATTTTGTGGTTGGGATGGTTTGGGTTTAATCCCGGTTCGACATTAACGGCCGATCCGGAAGCCATTACCCATATTCTTCTAACTACAAATATGTCAGCCGCTGCCAGTGGAGTGATGGCAACCCTGGTTTCTTGGCACTATTTTGGCAAGCCCGATCTGACGATGATTATTAATGGCATCTTGGCGGGCTTAGTGGCAGTTACGGCTTCTTGTGCTTATATCAATATAGTGAGTGCGATCGCCATTGGAGTCATTTCTGGAACCATCGTTGTGTTTTCTGTAATGTATTTGGAACAATGGCACATTGATGACCCGGTAGGAGCGGTTTCTGTCCATTTAGTCTGTGGGATTTGGGGAACGTTGGCCCTGGGATTGTTTAGTATAGGACCCGAGGTTTATCCTTGGTATAGTGAAACTGGGGGGCCGTTGGCGGGATTGTTTTTTGGGGGCGGTTATTCTCAGTTTCTGAATCAATTGTTGGGGGTGTTAGCTGTTGGATTTGCCATGATTGCCTTTAGTTTACTGTTATGGTTAACCTTGAGTTTTACGGTGGGGATACGAGTGAGTCCAATGGAAGAACTAGAGGGCTTAGATCTGAGCGAGCATAGTATGGAAGCCTATAGTGGGTTTATGAAAGAACAGGAGAGAGGAGGAAGATAGGGAGACACGGAGAATGGGATGATTTGATGCAATGCAAATACTATGGGACTCGGATCAATGGACTGGGATGGCTGGTTTAAACGGATTGAAGATCTGGTAATGCTCCATTCTCCAAGTGGAGTAGAAGGGGAGATGAATGCGTTTCTCTTAGACGAATTTGAGTGTCTGGGAGTGAAACCAGAAGTGGATTTGGCAGATAATGTGATTGCCAAAATTCCAGGTAAAGATTCGAGCCGAGCGATCGCCATTACGGCCCATAAAGATGAAATTGGTGCGATCGTCAAGCGAATTAAACCGGAAGGACGCTTAGAGGTGGCTCGACTTGGAGGCTCGTTTCCTTGGGTATATGGGGAGGGGGTTGTGGATATTTTAGGCGATCGCCAGACCATTTCGGGTATCCTCAGTTTTGGTTCTCGCCATGTTTCCCATGAGTCCCCCCAAAAGGTACAGCAGGAAACTAAACCAGTAGAGTGGGAAAAAGTTTCGATAGAAACCAAACTCAGTAAGGAGGCGTTACGGGAGGCTGGGGTGCGTCCAGGGACTCGTGTAGTTGTCGGAAAACACCGTAAGCGAGCCATCCGATTAAACGATTATATTGCCAGTTATACCTTAGATAATAAGGCTTCGGTGGCCATTCTCTTGGGTCTAGCCGAGCGCGTTAAAGAACCTCCCATAGATGTCTATTTAGTTGCTTCAGCCAAGGAAGAAGTAGGCGCGATCGGAGCCTTATTTTTCAGCCAACGTCATCAGTTAGAAGCCTTAATTGCCCTAGAAATTTGTCCTTTAGCGCCAGAATATCCCATCACTGATGGCGTAGCCCCGGTTTTGCTCTCTCAAGATAGTTATGGTCTCTACGATGAAGATTTAAATCACCAGCTACAAAAAGCGGCTGAAGCTGCACAAATTCCCATCCAACGAGCTGTTTTAAGTGGTTTTGGCAGTGATGCATCCATTGCGATGAAACTGGGTCATATTGGCCGTGGAGCCTGTTTGGGCTTCCCGACTCAGAATACCCATGGCTATGAAATTGCCCATTTAGGAGCGATTAGTAATTGTCTAGAAATTTTAGTCAATTACTGTCAGAAGTGTTGAATGTTAGCTTAATGCCGAAAAAAAGAGGATAAGATAAGGAAGTTCATCAGTTCTATCGCCAAACCCTGTTGGATAAATTCCGTTATTTGCAAGTCGAACTTAGTCGGCGCTGCTCTATGATTTAGTGGAGCTACGATCTGATTCCAGAAACCCTGATTTAGTTCACTAGGGGCTTTTCTGTAGTTGAATGTAAAGTTTTATATCAAGATTCAACACTTCTGGATATTTGCTTAAGTCCTGTTAAAACGATGCTTTAAACAGAACACGAGCTGTAAAAGGCTTGTTATAAGTTACAATCCCCCCTCTCTCTCCAAAGATAAATCCCGAAGTGAGGAATCGAGTATCGAAAATATTGTCTGCAACCAAGTAAATCCCAGCATTGTCGAATTCATAACCTAACGTTGCGTCTACTGTCGTCACGGTTCGTTGAGAGATAGTATTCGTTTCTTCAGTGAAGTAATTTCCCAAAGTATTCAATTCAACCCGCGAAAAGAATCCCCCAGGGGATCGGTACTGTGCTGCCAAATTAAAGGTGAATTCTGGGGCAAAGGAGAGTTTGTTACCATTGAGACTTTGTTCGGTGAAGGGATTGAAAAAGCGATCGTATCTAGCATTGGTATAACCAAATCCGGCTGTAATATCGAACCCACTGACAGGTCTAGCCTTCAACTCAAATTCTACTCCCGTAATACTCACTTGTGCATTAGCAATATTACGGACAATTCCTGTGGGATCGCCCAGTCCAACTTGAAAGTCATCAATGACATTGTGAAAGACGGCTAAATTGGCAATCAGGCGATCGTCTAACCAAGCGGTTTTCACTCCCAGTTCATAATTCCAAGAAAGTTCCTCACCAATGACTAAAGTATCATCGCTGCTTGCACGATAATTTAATCCGGCTGGCTTGTAACCCCGGGTTATACTCCCATAAATAGTTGCATCCGGAGTGACTTCGTATCTGATCGCCAAACGAGGCAAGAGTGCATCACTGTTGGTTTCAGCCCCATCAAAGCCTTCCCCCACAGGATTTACTATTGGAGAACCTGCAACTGCAAAATTGCGCCGCTGATCCATTTTTACCGTCGAGGAGTCATAGCGTAAGCCTAAGGTTAAGGTGAGGGGATCGATCGGCTGATAGCTGAGTTGACCAAAAGCAGCGTAGGTCGTTTGCTCCAATTCAGCAGTGTTGTTATCAAAGCCTGGTCCTGGCAAGCCAAATGCTTCTGCCGCCGCACTGCTCAGGCGCTGTCCGTCCTCAGTGACATTAAAGAGACGATTTTCAAAGTATCCTCCAATTAACCATTGGAAAGGATTGTCAGAAGGAGCCGATTGAAAGCGTAACTCTTGACTGAATACCGTTGAATTAGTTCCGGCAACGGCAACCGATAAATCGATAGCTGAAAAGTCGGAATCGAATTCTGCCCTTTGTTTGGAATAACGACGAGTCGTAATTGAAGTCCCAATAAAATTAGAATTTTCATACGAGATTTTTAGGTTTTGGCTATTCGTTTGGGTTTCGCTGAAACTTTGAAAATCTTGTGAAATGCGAAATGAATTATCTGAACTCAATAACTGGACCAGGGGCGTTTCATTGGTATCACTTTGATAAAATCCTCCCAAAGAAATTTCCCAATCATCGTTGGGAGTCCAAACCAATGTTCCTCGAATATTCCCCCCCGAAAGATCTCCAACTTCTCGATCTCGATTTAATGCAGTATTGGTTATATAGCCATCTTCCCTGTTGAGTTGTCCCGACAAACGCAAAAAGAGCCGATCTTCTGCGAGAGGAGCACTAACTGAAAGGGCCATACGGCGTTGGTCATAAGTCCCGTAATGGGCAAAGAATTTTCCTTCGATATCGTTACTCGGTCTTTTAGTAATAATATTAACCACCCCAGCTTGAGCATTTCTGCCATAGAGGGTATTTTGCGGTCCGCGCAACACTTCAATCCGTTCGAGATCGACGAGATCGAGGTCTAAAAATGCTCCATAATCGTAGGGAACATCATCGACAAAGAACCCAACTGTATCGCGACTGAGAAAGTTACTATTGGACAGACCTCGGATGGAATAAGTGTTAAAAAGTCCTGTTTGCGACCCTCCTCCAAATACAGAAAAATTAGGGGTATTGTCAGCAATACTTTCTAAAGAATCAATATTGGCATCTTCAATATTTTCTTCAGAAAAGGCGGTGATACTGATGGGAACATTTTGAATGGTTTCTTCTACTTTTTCGGCGGTGACAGTAATAATTAAACCTTCGTCGCGAAAGACGAGTAGATTAATGTTTAATCGTCCATTTTCTTGAATGACTTCGGAAACTTCTGGAGCTAAGATTTCCCCCGTTATCACTGCCTCAATGCTATTGTCGTCCCGGGTAGTTACTTGCAGTAAATTCACTCCTTCGATAGGGTTTTCTTGCTCGAACTCGCCCCCGATGAGACGAGCGTTGTTAATCTCGATGATAAGGCGATTCTCTTCTACGGTTTGAAAGAGTTCGACGGTTTCGGTTTCGTTGCCTTCTAAGAGAATTTGCAATCCTTCGGGGGTAGATTCAATACGAACGTTGGTAATTTCAGCGATTTGAGCGAAAGCACCAGGGGTGGAAACGAGGACGATCGCCGGAGCTACCAAAACACTGTGCAAAAGAGAGAAATGTTTCATTCTGAGTTTAAGTTTGAGAGGGTCAATATTGGGATAAAATGGACTCTGACCAGCAAAAAAAACGATCGTTCAATCGGTCGCAGATTGTTTTGAC
This sequence comes from Roseofilum sp., assembly GCF_982964205.1. NCBI lineage: Bacteria > Bacillati > Cyanobacteriota > Cyanophyceae > Desertifilales > Desertifilaceae > Roseofilum > Roseofilum sp. The sequence continues at coordinate 15,058 of NZ_CEZBFX010000019.1, forward strand.
TCCAAAGGGATAAAATTGGTGAAATACTCGATCGTTAATTAAGACTGTAGAATTTGAGAATTCGCCATTCCTTGCAGCGATTTACGATGAATTTTACCCGTAGAGGTGCGCGGTAGGCACTCAACAAAACATAAGGATTGAGGGACTTTAAAGTGAGGTAAATTTTGTTTAGTAAACTGGTAGATATTTTTCTCCAAAGCCGGAGAAGCGCGACGTTCCAGTTTGAGTCCGATATAGGCAACAATTCTGGTCAATTGTTCGCCGCTCTTCGACTCGGGTACAATCGCGACTTCGAGAATGTCGGGATGATGCAATAAAACTTCCTCAATCTCTAAGGGAGAAATCCATTGACCGTTAGCTTTAAACAGGTCTCCTTTTCGTCCCATAAACTTAAAGTAGCCTTCCTCGTCGCAGATATATTTATCCCCCGTTAGCATGGTATCGCCGTACAGAGCTGCCCGGGTTTCGGACAGGCGATTCCAATAACCGAGCATCAAGCTTTCTCCTTTCACCGCTAAGTCACCTATGGTATTGGCAGGTTGGGGCTGTCCGCTCTCGTCTACAACGCGTACTTCGTAACCGGGAACGGGACGGCCAGAAGTTCCGGGCTTGCAGGTTTCCGGTCGATTGGATAAAAAGATGTGCAAAAATTCTGTTGTGCCGATCCCTTCACAAATTTCCAGACCGAAGACCTCTCGCCATTGCTGCCAAACAATTGGAGGCAACTGTTCGGCAGCCGAAACGCACAGGCGCAAACTGGAAACATTGAGAGGAGTAAGCTCTCGCACGGCTAAAAGATTGGCATAAATACTGGGGATGCCAAAGAAAATAGTAGGTTGGTAGCGATCGATGTCGGCGATAATATCGAAGGCATTGCCGGCTGCTGACAAAACAGCAGCAGCACCAACAGCCATAGGCATATAAAGGGAGTTGCCCAATCCGTAAGCGAAAGCAAGGGGAGCGACGGAGTAAGTAATATCCGTTTCGGCTAGTCCCAATATCCCCTGACCATAGGCGCGATCGCAGATTACCATACTTTGCTGACGGTGAATGACCCCTTTCGGTTTGCCTGTACTGCCAGAGGTATAGAGCCAAAAGGCGGGTTCGTCTCCGTGGGTGTCTGCGGGGAGAGGCAGATTATTCTGTTCTTCTATGAGGGAGAGGAAAGAGTGAGAGTTTGGGGGGTCGGTTTCTGTAGAGCTATCAATGGAGAGAGAATGACGGAGAAAAGGAGAGTCAATCGGTCCGATTCTAGCAAATCCCTCGCGATTGCTTAGTAAAATTTTGGCCCGCGAGTTGTGGAGAATGTAATGTACATCTTCAACGCTACAACTGGGAACGATGGGAACGGGAATCGCCCCCAGCCAAATCGCGCCCCAAAAGGCAAAGGCAAATTCTGGTGTATTGGGCAGTAAAATAGCAATGCGGTTTTCCCGTTCTACTCCCAGTTCGGCGAGTAAATTAGCCGCTTGTTGGACGCGCTTGCGAGTTTGGCTATAAGTGTAGGTTCCATCCTTGGTATAAAACGCAATGTTATCTCCCTTCTCTCGAATCAAATTTCTATCCAAGAAATAGGCAGCAGCGTTGAAGTTACTGGGTAAGGGGTCGAGAAAATCGTTCATGAATCGTTGCTGGTTGTAGATTGATAGGCGATCGCGCAAACGAGGAGATGGTTTTGCCAAGATAACCAACTCATTTCCCAATGCTGCCATCCCAGTTCGTCAGCTTTTTGGCGGGCAGAACCCGATAAATTCGCTGATAAACGTCCCAATGAGTTGAGTCGGGAAGAAATTTCAAACCAGTGAATTTCAGCTAATCCCGTTCCGAGTGCTTTGCCGAGTGCTTCTTTACTGGCAAAACAAAGGGCTAGGTATTTGGCAGGGGTGGGGTCAAGTTGGCTGGCATCGAGTTCTTTGGAGGCAAAGATTAAAGTGAGAGTGTCGCGATCGTAACGGCGAAGAAAGTTCTCGACTCGGGAAATTTCCACCAAATCGATACCGATCGCCGCGATCGACCCGTCTTGTCTATTGCTTTGCTGGTTGGCTCCCGAAAGCTTATGCCAAACTGGAGCGCGCATCCGCAATCTCTTGACTTATTTCAGCCAAAGTTTTGTCCTGACGGGTTTCTAATTTAAGGGCAACTCCAAGTTGCCGTTTGAGGGCTAGAGCGATTTCCACGATCTCAGTCGAGTCGAGTTGCAGATCGCGATAGAGTAAAGCATCGTCATATAACAACTCTTCGGAAATACCCAAGTTTCTCAAAATGCTCTTTAAGGTGTTTTGAGTGTCAAGAGAGGAGTTCTGTTCCATATTTGCGTTTTCACAATTCCAAATTTTTCTCAATAAATGAGAACAGTGGCTTTGTCAGCCCAAGGCAGGCACATTCTATCAGAGGACAAAGAACAGAACTAACTCCAAACGGATTTTTTTTAGCTCTAAAGGGATTATCTTTCTCTGAGCCATAGGAAATTGAGTATTGGAAGGCGATCGAGCGCTCTGAAAGCTATGAAAATTTTCCTTAAGGAAAATTTTCGTTTTTTTAACTTCCTTCTGAGCTAAAATAATTGCTAATCATTTTTAATAAGTAGAAATTGAAAGTGAGAGTCAATGACTATAAAGTTGATCTTTCCACGGCATGGGATGCAACAAAGCTTTCCCGAACTGCTAGAGCAGATGAATTTGTCCAATCTGTATTCCTATGATGCGGAGAGAACAGAAGCACGACTAGAATGGTTGAAGAAGATCGGTAGAGGTTCAGTTCGGTTCGCTTATTTGGATTCGGGCTTGCAAATCTCGATTGAAAATCAGCAAATGAAGCAGAATTTGGTGCTGCAAGGTCAGCACCTTCATACCGATCCCTTAAAATTTTACTTTCTGATTTCTGGCGAAGTAACTGGTGTTGTCGGCTGGCCGACCTCTTCTTTTATCTTGCAGGAAGGACACAATTGCTTGACTGCTTGTGGAGGAGATGGCGCTCAGATAACCTACTATGCCGATCACCCCTATTTAGCCGTAACGATTTTGCTTGCTCCAGAGTTTTTCAGAGCCTTTCTGGAGGGGAAATCTGATATACCCCAGCCCTTGCTACAAGCAATTGAGCCATCAGCCGAAACTTTTTTTCATACCAGTCCAACCTCCCCCACTATGCAGATCGCTCTCCATCAACTTTTGCACTGTCCTTATGAGGGTCTGACCGGGCAAATCTATATTGAGAGCAAGGCTCTCGAACTCGTCGCCCTCAAGCTGGCTCAAATCGATGAAAGTACAAAATTACGGCCCAAAAATTCCCCTTTACAACCCCGAGACCTCGATTGTATTCATCATGCCAAGGAAATTCTCATAGACAATATAGAATCCCCCCCTTCCTTATTGGAACTCGCCAGAAAAGCAGGAATCAACGATTACAAGCTCAAAATTGGCTTTCGCGAAGTCTTCGGAACGACAGTATTCGGCTACCTTCGCAATCAACGTATGGAATGGGCCCGCAAACTCCTCCTCGAACAACAAATGAATGTCTCGGAAGTCGCTCAAGCGGTTGGCTATGCCAGCCTCAGTCGGTTTAGTACAGCATTCAAAGATTATTTTGGCACGACCCCCAAAACTTACCAAAAAAATTCTCAATCTCATTAAATCTTCAGTCATCATGTCCCAATCTCAATTACAACTCGCAGGTGTACCGCGCACAATGGTTCTTACGACTCGCGCCAGAGCTGACGAAGATCGAAATTCTAACGGTCTTTTTCGCGATCGCCACGCCCGAGAGTGGAGCGATCATCTGGGTTGGAATGTGGAACTCGACTCTTTTTATGGCACGTATACCCAAGCCGGTTGGGCTATTCGCGCAGAGCACTTTGATTGTGCAGTACAACGTAACATTGCCCATATTAAAAACCCCCTGGTTATCGAGTTAGGAGCGGGTTTATCCAGTCGATACTACCGCCTGCAACAAGAAAATTTGCACTGGATTAATCTTGATTTACCGGAAGTGAATGACATTCGCAGCCAACTCGATCGTGAAACCGAAAACTATAAATTTATTGGAGCTTCCGCCTTAGACTTTAACTGGATGGAGCAACTGCCTTCGAGATCTCCCGAGGAGATTGTTATTGTTGCTGAAGGTTTATTGATGTACTTCGATGCGGAATCAGTTGCTCAACTGATCTCACGAATGCAGCAACGCTTTCCGGGAGCAACTTTTATCTTTGATATTGTCGGAACATCTTATCGCAAGTCTGCCAAGAAACTCGAAGCCTTAGGTGCTCCCCTACAGTGGTTTGTCAAAGATATAGACGAAGTCGCGCGTATGGGAGTCGAGATTATTGAAGTGCAATCACTTTTTCAATTACATCCCGAACGGTGGGGAATGATGCGTTTGCTAACTTGGTTGCCTTTTATTCGCTCGATGACTCTCATTTTTGAGACAAAATTAAAGCCGTAGACTTAAATTCTTTCTTCAGTTGTGTACACAAAAAAAGTATGGTCGATTGGATTGAGATTGGTCTATCGTTATGTGATTGCAGAGTGAAATAGAGTTTTCGGTTGAGATTTTAAGCAAAATACAACGGAAAAAGTTGCTATAGCGATTTTAAACTGCCTTATTCTTCCTTAAGTTTTATTCCCCTAACCTTCTTTAAAAAGGAGGATTTAGGGGAATTTTTCTGACTGAACCTCATAAAACAAGGAAAGAACTGTAAGAAATATAACTTGTAAATCAGTGTAAAGATTAAACCGCTTATGAGGTTTAGGTTTTCGTCAAATAAGACCAATAGATGAAAAAATCAAGTTATAAGAACCTATAGCATCTGATGTAAAACAATTGTGACGTTTTACTTTACAGGAGAGTTCTGTTGCTCCCGTGATATAGAGACTTGCTTCCATCTTTCCAAAAGCTATGCCTTGTGAATTTGCCAGACTATAAGACATAGCTATAACTCAAATATTGGCCAACAATCGTTAGCCATTGACTCGCATATCATTCTACAAAGTAGACTGGGTATACACTCTGACTTTTCTTTATAAATAGGCCCCAAAGAAAAATCGAGAAAAAATACGTTTGAAGCAAAAAAAAAACCGGATATGATCTTTTTTTTTATGGAGTATACTGATAATATTATTTTCAGAATGTAATTAACAATAAAAACCTTTCAAGGGATCGAAGTCATCCTACTCAACCTGATGCGGTAATTATAGGCATGATGGAGAGTTTGATCTTAATGTAAACAACTATAGAGGTAAGATATCAAAGGTTTTATTTATCATTTTATATCTATTTAATGGATAAGTTTTAGTCAGCATAGATTTCCTCAATCACAAGAAAAAAGATGAACAACCAAGTGAAAGATAGCACAAAAGTAAAATATAGAGAACAGTTCTTCCCAAACTATAACATTGAACCTCTCACCGTTCTCAGCAATCTAAAAAAAGCAGGAATGATCAATTCATACCTGCTTTATGAAGGAGAAGACGAAGTCCGAATTGCAATTGGCGAATATAGAAAAATTGCTGTCAGCCGCGATCGCATTGAAATGTCGGGGAATGAAGTCAATTCTCAACCTATTCGCGATCCCTTCAAACAAGTAGAAGAGATGCTGAATACTCTGCCCTTAGAAAATTGGACAGCGTATGGTTACGTTTCCTTCGATATGGCGAGTTTTTACTCTTCGTACTCCAAACAAAGCGAGAATGAACTGCTCTACCTCATCATCCCCGATAGCGAATTAATCTTTATTCCAGAGGGAATTTGTTACCGGAGTATCAAGGGGATTGATGAAATTAATACACTATTAACCAATGAGGTACAACTCCCGACTTATACAGCAACTCCTATATCAATTGACTTTAGCGATCGCCAAGATTACGAACATCGGGTCGCAGAACTGATTGCAGCCATCAAAGCCAATCGCTTGCAAAAAGCCATTATTTCCCGCACTGCTAAGTATTCGGGACAATTAAACGTTCTTGGAACGTATTCGATCGCCAACCAAGCCAATAATGCTTACCGTTCTTACGCTTTCGATCTCGGAAAAGTCAAAGGAGTGGGTTTCAGTCCCGAGATTCTCATGAAAGCAGCAGATGGACGTTGGGTCGTCACCAACCCTCTCGCTGGAACGCGACCTCGAGGAGAAACCCCTGAGAAAGATTTGCGCCTTTATGCCGAGTTATTTGCTGATGCTAAAGAAGTAAAAGAACACGCCCTTTCTGCTTGGCTTGCACAGCAAGAAATGGCCTCGGTTTGCTTGCCCAACAGCGTTGGCGTATTCAATTTCATGGAAATTAAGAAATATCGTTGCGTTCAGCACCTTTCCTCTCGCGTGGGCGGTCTCCTGCAACCCAATCGCACCCTCTGGGATGCACTGAAAGTTCTCTTTCCGGGGATTACAGTTTCCGGGATTGACAAGCAGCAAGCATTGTACTGGATCGATCGCCTCGAAGACGAACCCCGAAGCCTCTACGCCGGTACCCTTGGCTGGGTCAGCAGTAACGGAACAGCCGACTTCGCTCTTGCCATTCGGTCAGTTTTCCAATACGGAGACACCATTCATCTCAATGCCGGAGCCGGAATTATCGCCGAGTCCGTTCCTGGCAATGAATATATCGAGTCAGTGAACAAAATGAACACGATGCTTGCCAATCTTGTCATCGAGTAACTGGACATTGGAAATCCCGTAAAAATATCGGGCAAGAAGAGCAAAAACAATGACAGATAAATCCTGGAAATTTTACAACCCGACGAGCGATCGCACTTTGACTCTAGTCGAAGTCGATAGTTTGCCAGCAATCGACGAAGAGCGATACTTCACTCTTGCCGAACGCAACTCTTTCGAGAGAGGAGAACGACGGTTGCAGCATCTAGGAGGTCGTCTAGCAGCAAAACAGAGCATCCTCAGTTATATGCCCGAACTCTCGCACCAAGATGTGGAGATTCGCAGATTGCCCTGCGGCGCGCCTGCTGTTGCCTTCAGTCCTCGCGGTCAAATTACCGCCGCTGATGTCGGTTTTGGGGAATGGCTTTTAAGTATCAGCCATACCTCCCGCTATGCTGCCGCTTGGGCGATCGGCAAGCACAACTGACTTTATGATGTCCGTTTATTAATGGAGTCAAACCCTACCATGAACGCTTCTATCGCCATTCGTTCCTTAACTCTAGCCTTTCCCGACACCATTCGCACCAATGATTATTGGCGCGAGAACTGTCCTCACTTGCTCCCGAAAGCAAGAAAGCGGCAAAGAAATGTTGCTCCTATTGCTAGAGAGGATGCCGATATTTGGTCGCAGGCCGTTGCTCCTTATCTTACCGATCCCTTCCGAGGAGCAAGAGAACGACGCATTCTGCAACCGGAAGAATCGGGACTGGCTTTAGAATGTCAGGCAGCCAAAGAAGCGATCGCCCTTGCCAGACTAACTCCAGAAGCGGTCGATTTAGCCTTAATCACTGCCCTATTTCCCGACTCCCCCGGTCCCGGTCATGCCGCTTATTTAGGGCGAGATGTCGGGCTGCACTGTCCAGCATGGAATATTGAATCCACCTGTTCGAGTGCTCTCGTTGCCTTAGAAACTGCTCGCACCTTTATCGCGTCGGGACGATACGAACATATTCTCATCGTCGTTTCTCATTTTGGCTCAAATGCGACGGACAACAGTGATTCTTTCTCTTGGTCTTTAGGAGATGGAGCTGGGGCTTTAATAGTCAGTCCGGTTCGAGAAGAGGAAGGGATATTGAGCGTGGCGATCGCCCCCGCAACCGAAACTTGCAATGCCTATCGTTACGAACTGGCTGGCAATAGCAAAGGCAAAACTCACCTTCTGGCGCGAACGGGAGATAATGCCATTGCCCTGGCTGAAACCGCTGTCGATGCAGCGCGCTCCTGCTGTCAAAAAGCTGCCGAAATGGCTGGAGTCAGCTTAACTGACATCGACTTTTTCGCTTTCAATACCCCGACGGCTTGGTATGCCGATGTTTGTATTCGAGCTTTAGGAATTGATCGCGATCGCGCTCTCAACCTCTACCCTCATTATAGCAATATTGGACCTGTTTTTCCCCTGGCCAATTTAGAGCGTGCCGCTCGCGTTGGGAAACTCAACCCGGGCGACCTCGTTTTAATTTATGCCAACGGTGCTGCTGCTACCTCTGCCGCTGTCATCGTCCGTTGGGGAGAAACGATGTTGGGAACGCCTCCCGCTCCACCTCTCAATCTTTCTGAAGCCGAAGAGAACATTGCCAGTTTTGCGCCACAGGAAGAACAACTCTCGCCAACACTGCCCTCATTCCGAGAAATATTAGCCACTCCACCTACAGAACGCCCTGCCTGGATCTCTACCTATCTTTTAGGTTGGCTGGCGGTTTATCTGCAATGTTCTCCCGAAGAACTGACAGTCGATTTACCCTTTGGCGGTTTAGTCGATTCCCTCGTGGCGATCGAACTTAAGCGACGCTTAGAGGAAGACTTTCGCATCTGCGTTCCCTTGGAACAATTCTTTGGCGAGAACAATAGCGAGCGCCTCGCTTCCTATCTCTGCGATCGCTTGTTCTTGAAAGAATTGATGGTGACCTCTACCACGCAAAGCGATCGATCGCGAGAAACCATCCATTTATAAACTGCAATTTATTTCTTGTCATTAAAATTTTATCTCTGGAAAAGACCGTATCGTTCTCATTTTGACGCAATTAATTAAATCGATGAATTTACAACTCTTACTCCAAGATCTTCATTCCAAAGATATCAAACTTGCCGTTGAAGATGGTTCCCTTGCTGTCAATGCCCCTGCGGGAGCATTAACCGCCGAACTGCGTCAAGTCTTACAGGAACGAAAAACCGAACTGTTGGCGTTGCTCGAAGGCAATGAAGCCATAGAAGTATCGGCTCTCCCCCCTCTGATCGCCGATCCTGCCCATCGTTACGACCCCTTTCCCCTGACAGATATGCAGTATGCGTTTTGGGTTGGTCGCAGTGGCGTATTAGAACTGGGTAATGTTTCCAATCACGGTTACTACGAAATAGAAGGCAATGCTCTCGATACCGACCGACTCGAAGCTGTATTAGTGCAAATTATTGCCCGACACGATATGCTGCGGGCGGTAGTATTGCCGGACGGTCAGCAGCAAATTCTCGAAACCGTACCGCCCTATAAGATGAAGGTTCTGGATTTAAGAGAATGCGAGAGTGCCGAGATTGATGCTCGCCTTGAAGATATCCGCGATCGCCTATCCCATCAAATCTTGCAAGCCGATCTCTGGCCTCTATTTGAATTTCGCGCCACGCTTTTGCCCGCAGGACAGATGCGACTGCACGTCAGCTACGATCTGCTGGTCTTCGATGCTTGGAGTTTATTTCGCCTCTTCGACGAGTGGATTCAACTCTATCAAAACCCCGAGGGGATGCTGCCACCTTTAGACCTTTCCTACCGCGATTATGTCCTCGCCGAGCAGGCCCTGCAACAAACGCCATTGTATCAGCGATCGCAAGACTATTGGCTCTCTCGTCTCGATACCCTTCCCCCCGCACCAGAATTACCCCTAGCTAAAAATCCCAAAGAACTGCAACAGCATCGCAACAAGCGCTATGAGAGTCGGCTGGACCGAACTCAATGGCAACAGTTAAAGCAGAAAGCCGCTCGAGAAGGTATCACTCCCTCCAGCTTGCTCCTTGCTGCTTTTGCCGAAATCGTCGCCCTTTGGAGCAATAGCTCTCGATTTACCCTCAATCTGGCACTCTTTAATCGCCTGCCCCTGCATCGTCAAGTCAACGATCTTTTGGGGGACTTTACCTCCGTCACCCTCCTTGCGGTCGAGGGGTCTTCTGGAGAATCTTTCCGCGATCGCGCCCTGGGCTTGCAAAAGCAACTTTGGCAAGATTTAGAACACCGTTATTTTAGCGGCGTGCGAGTAACGCGGGAACTGGCTCGTAAAAAAGGAAGCGCGCCGAGTGCCATGCCCATTGTCTTTACGAGTACATTAGGGTTTAGTTCCATCGGACAAGATACTCGCACCTTCAGTCATTTTGGAGAACTTGTTTATGGTATTAGCCAAGCTTCCCAGGCTTGGATGGATATTCAAGTTTGGGAGGAAAAAGAAGAATTAACCTTCAATTGGGACGCAGTTGAAGGGCTTTTTCCAGAGGGTTTAATTGCAAATATGTTTGAGGCCTATTCCTTTCTCCTCAAACAACTAGCTGCCCCCGAATGCCTTTGGGGAGAAACGATAGGGCAACTATTACCTCCGGCTCAACTGGCGGCACGCAATGCCGCCAATGCAACAGACGCGCCCATTCCCCAAATCCTGCTGCACGAACTCTTTGCCGCGCGAGTCCCGCAACAACCCGATCGCTTAGCGGTAATTAGCTCCCAACGCCACCTAACTTATCAGCAATTATACGAATGTGCCCATCAACTGGGGCATCGGTTGCGACGGTTGGGAGCTGCTCCCAATTGCTTAGTTGCAGTTGTCATGGAAAAGGGATGGGAACAAATTGTTGCCGTTATGGGGATATTGGTTGCTGGTGCAGCTTATGTTCCCATCGATCCCAGCTTGCCTTCCGAGCGCTTTTCCTATCTGCTCGAAAATAGTGACGCGCAAATCATTCTCACTCAATCTCGGTTTGCAGACCAGCTAGTTCGCGATCGCGGCATTCCCTATCTGTGCGTCGATAGCGAGGATTTCAGCAGCGAAAGTAAAGAGCCTCTCTCTTCCATTCAAAGTGCAGACGACTTGGCTTATGTCATCTACACCTCCGGTTCGACAGGTTTGCCCAAAGGAGTGATGATTTCTCATCGCGGCATCGTCAATGCGATCGTCCACACGAACGATCGCTTTCAAGTCAACCATCGAGACCGCATGTTAGCTCTAACGGCTCTCAATCACGATATGTCAGTTTATGACATCTTTGGTTTATTAGCTGCTGGAGGCACAATTGTTATGCCCGATGCGGCGAGAGCTAAAGATCCCCATCACTGGGTCGAGTTAATTTGCCGCGAAGGAGTCACGTTATGGAACTCCGTTCCCGCCATGCTGGAGATGTTGGTTGATTGCGTGGAAAGTCAATCTCTGACTCTTTCGAGTAGTCTGCGTTTGGCAACCCTCGGGGGCGATTGGATTCCCCTATCTCTACCCGATCGCTTGCGCGCTTTCGTTCCTAACGCGCAAATCGTCAGTGTCGGCGGCCCGACGGAAACGACGCTTTGGAATATTTGTTACGCGATCGAACAGATCGATCCGAACTGGAAAAGCATTCCTTACGGTCAACCGATGGCTAACTCGAAATATTATATCTTCAATGATGCCTTAGAAGACTGTCCGATTTGGGTTTCCGGTCAAATGTATTCTTCTGGAGTCCAAGTGGCCAAAGGCTACTGGTGCAATGAGGAAAAGACCCGCGATAATTTTATTATTCATCCGCGCACCGGCGAACGTATATACGGCACGGGAGATTTGGGTCGCTATCGACCCGATGGCAATATTGAATTTTTGGGACGAGCTGATTTCCAAATCAAAATTCGCGGACATCGCATTGAAGCTGGAGAAATTGAAGCCGTTTTGACTCGGCATCCGGCAGTAAAAGCGGCGATTATTATCGCCCTTGGGCAAGGACAAAGTAAAGAGAGCCTGCTCGCTTATATCATTCCCGAGGGCAAAATCGCCCCCGATTTTGAAGAGTTGAGGAGCTTTCTCAGTTCCAAACTCCCCGACTATATGATTCCATCCGTGTTCTTGTTTTTGGAAGCTTTTCCCCTTTCAGCTAATGGAAAAGTCGATCGCCGTTCCCTTCCTACAAAGGATGTATCGATTGAACAAGTAACCACAACATACATCGCACCGCAAAATAATATCGAGCAAACCATTGCCTCTATTTTTCAAACGGTTTTAAACTTAGAAAAAGTGGGAACGAGTAGTAATTTCTTTGAAATTGGTGGTAACTCTTTATTGATTGCAAAAGTTTACAATCAACTGAAAAACGAGTTCCCCGATGAATTTACATCGATCTCATTATTGGACTTGTATAAATATCCCACCATTCGCGCTTTAGCCCAACAGGTAAAACCCCAACGAGAAGAGCGATCGCCAATCTCGGAAACTGTGGAACTGGCAGAAAAAGTGGCTGCCGGCAAGAATCGTCTCAGACAAAAATTCAAAAAAACAAGATAGCGATCGTCAGAAAACCTTAACCCTTCCATCCAGCTAGTATCTATCACTTGAAATTTAACGATGAATTCAACTTCTGAAACGACAGGATTAGAAATAGCGGTAATCGGTCTTTCGGGACGCTTTCCCAAAAGTAAAAACATTGAAAGTTTTTGGGAAAACCTGATCGGCGGAGTCGAATTAGTGTCGGTTTTTCCCGATTCAGAAGGAAATGGCGGCCAACCCGCGAAAAAGATTAAAGCTGGGGGCATTCTTGAGGATGTAGACCTGTTTGATGCGTCCTTTTTCGGTCTCAATTCCCGAGAGGCAGAAACCATGGATCCGCAACACCGCTTATTTTTAGAATGTGCTGTCGAAGCTCTAGAAAATGCCGGGTATGATTCCCAAAGAGAAAACCGACCGATTGGCGTTTATGCGGGAGTCGGCATGGGGACTTATTTACTCTATAATTTAGCCCCCAATCCAGATTTGGTAGAATCCAGAGGTTTTCTGCAAACTTTAGTGGGGGTTGATAAAGATTATCTGGCAACTCGCGTTTCTTATAAGTTAGATTTGACCGGACCGAGCCTTAGTGTGGGAACAGCTTGTTCGAGTTCGTTGGTTGCCGTTCATTTAGCCTGTCAAAGTTTGTTGGCAGGCGAATGCGATATGAGTTTAGCGGCGGGTGTGGCTGTGAAAATTCCCCAAAGCGGACTGACTTTATCTCCCGATGAAATTGTGTCTGCTGACGGGCATTGTAAAGCTTTTGATGCTAAAGCCGATGGTACGGTGGGAGGCAATGGTATTGGTGTTGTCGTTCTGAAAAGATTGGAAGATGCGATCGCCGATCGCGATCATATTTATGCAGTCATTAAAGGTTCGGCAATCAATAATGATGGCGCTCTTAAAGTCGGTTATACGGCACCGAGTGAAGAAGGTCAAATTCGAGCGATTAAGGCCGCGCAATTAATGGCTGAAGTAGAGCCGGAAACGATTTCTTATATGGAAACCCATGGCACGGGAACGGCGATGGGAGATCCGATTGAAATTGCGGCTATGACTCGGGCATTTCGCACCAGTACCGTTCGCGAAGCGACTCCAAAGGAGTCTCGCAAAGGCTATTGTGCCATCGGTTCAGTAAAAACCAATGTCGGACATTTAGATGCGGCGGCGGGAATTACGGGTTTGATCAAAACAATTCTCGCTCTCGATCGCCAACTGATTCCTCCCATTCTCAATTATTCCCGACCCAACCCCCGCATTGATTTTGCCAATAGTCCTTTTTACGTCAATGATAAGTTACAAGAATGGACGTGCAATGGCAGTCCCCGCCGTGCTGGGGTGAGTTCTTTCGGCATTGGCGGCACCAATGCTCACATCGTTTTAGAAGAAACTCCCACCTTAACTCCGGCCAGTACTTCAAGACCTTGGCAGTTGCTTCTGCTTTCGGCTAAAAGCGCTACAGCATTAGAGAAAGCAACCGAGAATTTAGCGCAGTTCTTACAAACTGATTCCAAGAGCAATCTCGCCGATATTGCTTATACCTTACAAGTGGGACGGCGGGAATTTTCTCACCGCCGCGCTGTCGTTGTCGAAAATGCCACAGAAGCGATCGCTGCTTTAACAAACGGTGCCATGTCGGCAACTCCGGCATTAGATAATCCTCCTGTAGTCTTTCTCTTTCCAGGACAGGGTTCTCAATATATCAATATGGCTCGGCAGGTGTACGAAAGCGAACCATTATTTCGTCAAGAGTGCGATCTCTGTTTCGAGATTCTGCAAAACCACCTGGATACAGATCTGCGCCAACTCCTCTATCCGACGGAAGAACCGGGAGCAGAAGCGAAAAATACTCTCAAACAAACAGCGATCGCTGGCCCAGCTCTCTTTGTGATTGAATATGCTCTCGCTCGCTTGTGGATGTCTTGGGGAGTGCGTCCCCAGTCCTTATTGGGTCACAGTATTGGCGAATATGTGGCAGCCTGTTTGGCGGGAATCTTTTCTCTCGAAGATGCTTTAGCCACCGTTGCCCTTCGCGGTCGCTTGATGCAAGAGTGTCCGCAAGGAACCATGCTTTCCGTAGAATTGGGGGCGCAAGACGTTACCAGCTATTTGAACGACGATTTGACTCTGGCGGTCTGCAACGCACCCCAACTCAGCGTCATTTCTGGGTCTGGCGCAGCCATCGAAGCTCTGCAAAATCGCTTGCAGAAAGCAGAAATTGCCTGTCGTCCTTTGCATACTTCCCATGCCTTTCACTCGCCTTTGATGGAGGAGGCGATCGCACCCCTCCTCCGTCATTTAGAAGGGGTTTCTCTCCATCCTCCCGAAATTCCCGTCATTTCCAACGTTACTGGAAAAGAACTGACCCCCGAGCAAGCTACAGATCCCCAATATTGGGCGCGGCATTTGCGTCAAACCGTACGCTTTAGCGAAGGGGTAGAAGAACTATTGCGAGATGAAACTGCTCTTTTCCTCGAAGTCGGCCCCGGAAAAACAGCCAGTACCCTGGTTAAGCAACAAGGAAACGGACGAATTGCGATTTCTTCTCTCCCCCATCCCAAAGACCCAATCTCTGCGGAAAAATGTCTCTTAAGCACTCTCAGTCGCCTGTGGTTGGCTGGGGTTGAGGTAGACTGGTCGGGATTTTACGGAGATGAAAAGCGCGATCGCGTGCCTTTACCCACCTATCCTTTCGAGCGCCAGCGTTATTGGGTGGATGCTCCCCAACCTACTGCCAAACCCCAGAAGTCTACAAAAGAACGCCAGCCGCAAGAATGGTTGTATGCACCACAATGGCAGAGCGCTCCTTGGGAAAAGATCTCCGAAAATGAGGCAAAATTAGCGCGAGTGCTGGTTTTTAGCGATCGTTGCGGTTTGGGAGAAAACTTGGTGCAGCAGTTGCACACTCAAGGCAAGACGGCGGTTGTGGTAGAAGTTGGCGATCGCTTTACCCGAAACGGCGAACAGGGTTATGCGATCGCTCCCAATTCTACGGCAGATTATGAAGCCTTATTTGCCGATTTGCGCGATCGCGATCTGCTCCCCACCAGTCTTGTTCATCTGTGGACGATTGACTCAAAAGGCTATCCTCAAAAAGGATGGGAGGAGATCGAACAAAGTCAGGATATCGGCTTTTTCAGTTTGCTGGAAATTGCTCGGGCGGCAGGAAAGCAGAAATGGCATCAACCTTTGCATATTAATGTCATAACCAACAATATGCAGCCGGTTACGCCCGATGGAATAGTGTATCCCGAACGAGCAACTGTATTGGGAGCGGTGAAAGTCATTCCCTTGGAATATCCTAAGCTCACTTGTCGTAGCATTGATTTCCATAGCTCGGCATTGGAGGATAGCCAGGCAGCATCTGCCCGATTATTAGAAGAATTAACCGCCTCCGATCCCATCTGTGCCTATCGCGAGGACGAGCGATGGTTGCCAACTTTTTCTCGGGTTAGCCTGGAAGCGACAAGCCAACCTCCCCGAATTAAAGAAGGAGGCGCTTACTTAATTACAGGCGGTTTGGGCGGTATCGGTTTGGTTTTAGCCCGTTATTTAGCGAAAACGGCGCAAGCTAAACTCCTGTTAACCGGGCGCTCTGCCCTGCCGCCGAGGCAAGAATGGGAAACTTGGCAAGGAGATGAAGCGATCGCCGAGAAAATCCGCGCCATCCAAGAACTGGAAAGTCTTGGGGCACAAGTAATGATCGCCCGAGCTGATGTCTGCGATCGCTCGGCAATGGAAAAGGCGATCGGTGAGTTTCGCGCTCAATATGGAACGTTGCACGGAATCATTCATGCGGCGGGAGTTCCTGGAGGCGGAATCATTCAGCGCAAAAGCCGAGAGACGGCCCAAACCGTTCTCGCCCCGAAAGTTTGGGGGACTTTAGTTCTCGATGCGATCGTCAAAGATATTCCCCTTGATTTCTTTGTTTTATGTTCTTCTTTAGCCTCAATTAAAGGTGGTTTCGGACAGGTAGATTATACGGCAGCTAATGCTTTTCTCGATGCTTTTGCTCGTTATAAAACAACGGCTGGGATATTTACCACAGCCATTAATTGGGATGCCTGGCAAGAGGTGGGCATGGCCGCTCGCAGCGATCGCTCCCAGGTGGAATTTGCCGATGGATTATTTCCCGATGAAGGAGTCGAAATCTTTGCGCGAATTTTGGCAAGTTCTCTTTCTCAAGTTCTCGTGTCTATTGAAGATTTCTTAGAAGAAAAGAACGGATTGCCCGTTTCCAGTCCGGACATTGACATTAGCGAGAGAGAATCTTCTCGGTCCGGATATTCTCGACCTCAATTAGATACGCCCTATCTGGCACCGAGAAATACCAGGGAACAAGAAATTTCCACAATTTGGGAGAACTATTTAGGTATTGTTCCTATTGGGGTTCGCGATGACTTTTTTGCCTTGGGCGGTCATTCTCTCTTAGCCACTCGTTTGATTGCTAAGCTTAGCGAAACCTTTGCCACGGAGATTCTCTTAAGCGAATTATTTGATGCCCCAACTATTGCGGGTTTAGCAGAAATTATCGATACCAACTCCTCCGAGTCAAAAGTAACAACGCCGCTCCCCGAAATCGTCCCCGACTGGCAAAGACGCAACGATCCTTTTCCCCTCACTGAAGTTCAGCAGGCATATTGGATCGGTCGCCAGCAGGGATTTGAACTCGGAAATGTGGCGACTTACTTTTATGGAGAAATCGATGCTATTTCTCTCGATATCCCTCGTTATAACCGAGCTTGGCAGCGTTTAATTGATCGCCACGAAATGTTAAGGGCGATCGTTCGTCCCGACGGACAACAGCAAATTCTGGCAGAGGTTCCTCCCTATAACATTGAAGTCCTTGACTTGCGGGGAAAATCGCCAACTGAAGTTAACGGTACCCTAGCCGACATTCGCGATCGCCTCTCTCACCAAGTTATTCCCAGCGATCGCTGGCCGCTATTTGAAATTCGCGCTACCATGATGGACTCTGAGCGCGTCCGACTGCACCTGAGTTTTGATGCCCTCATTATCGACTTGGGCAGTGCGGAAATATTATTTCGAGAACTCTACGAACTCTATCAAACCCCCGATCTCGAACTCCCGCCACTTTCTCTTTCCTTCCGAGATTATGTCTGTGCCTTGGAATCTTTAAAAGAGAGCGATCGTTATCAACGCGCCTTAGATTACTGGCAGCAGCGCCTGCATGAACTTCCTCCTGCCCCGGATCTGCCCCTAGCCAAACCTTTAGCGACCTTAAAGGAAGTCCGTTTCCATCGTCGTTCTTATCGTCTCACCCCGGAATTATGGCAGCCTTTAAAGCAACAAGCCAGTCAATTTAATATTACTGCTTCGGGTTTGCTGGCAACAGCATTTGCGGAAATTCTGGCTGCTTGGAGCGGAAAGTCCTGTTTCACCCTCAATCTGACGCTTTTCAACCGCCTCCCCTTTCACGAAGAAATCGATCGCGTCGTGGGAGATTTTACCTCTCTCATCCTCTTGGCAATTGACTGTGGAGAACAAGAGTCTTTTATCACTCGCGCCCAACGCTTACAAAAACAACTTTGGCAAGATTTAAATCACAATGCCGTTAGTGGCGTAACGTTATTGCGAGAACTGAACCGACTGCAAGGAGATGGTTCCTCAGTTCTCATGCCCATTGTCTTTACCAGCAATCTGATTCAAGATGGAGTCGAGGCCAAACCCCCAGCAATTTCCCAATTCGGTCAGTTGACCTACGGCATCAGCCAAACGCCCCAAGTGATTCTCGACTATCAAGTATACGAGGATGGACAGACTTTAGTGGTTACGTGGGATTGCGTGGATGAAGCTTTTCCCGAGGGGGTTCTCGATGCCATGTTTGCCACCTACGAGACCTTCCTCCAGCGTTTGGCGACAGTGGAGAGTGCTTGGGAAGAGCAAGGGCGACAGTTGCACATTCCCCAACTCGATATTCAACAAGAAAGCAATCAAACAGATGCTCCCCTTCCCTCTGGATTGCTTCACGATGGCTTCTTCCAACAAGCGCAAAAGACTCCCAAAGCGATCGCCATTTCCACTCTGCATCGCACCTTTACCTACCAAGAACTCTCTCGCCTTGCCTGTCAACTGGGCCATCGGCTGCGCGAGTTAGGGGCAAAGCCAGACGAACTGGTAGCCGTAGTCATGGAAAAAGGCTGGGAACAAGTCGCTGCGGTTCTCGGAATTCTGGCCTCCGGTGCTGCCTATTTGCCCATCGATTCGGAAATGCCTTCCGAACGCATGGCGTACTTATTGGAAAATGGGGATGTCAACATTGCGATCGCCCAATCGAAATTACGCGATCGGATTACTCTTCCCGCCCATATCACCGTTATTTTCCCCGAGAGCGACGACCTATCCGAGCAACCCGACATTCCTCTAGAAAGCCGACAAACTGCTGAAAACTTGGCGTATGTTATTTATACCTCCGGTTCGACAGGCAAGCCGAAAGGAGTTGCCATCGCCCATCGGGGTGCATTAAATACTGTTGTCGATATCAATCAGCGCTTCCAAGTGGATACGAGCGATCGCGTCCTCGCCCTCTCTTCTCTGAGTTTCGACCTCTCGGTCTACGATATCTTCGGCACTCTAGCAGCCGGAGCAACTCTGGTAATACCCGAAGCGGAAGTCGCTAAAGATCCAGCTCATTGGGCGGAGTTGGTAGAGAGTAATGGCATAACTCTGTGGAACTCGGTGCCCGCCCTCATGCAGCTATTTGTCGATTACATGGAATCTCGCCCCGACTTAAAAGCAAATTCTCTGCGATCGGTACTCTTGAGCGGAGATTGGCTGCCCCTCACCTTACCTCCACAGATTAAAGCCATTGCTCCAGAAGCGACGGTAATGAGTTTGGGAGGTGCAACCGAAGCGTCTATCTGGTCGATTTATTATCCCATTGACGAGATCGATCCGGCATGGAACAGTATTCCCTACGGTCTTCCCCTGCTCAACCAACACTTCTACGTCCTCAACCCAAATCTGGAACCCTGTCCGATCTGGGTGACGGGACAACTCTACATCGGTGGCGTTGGTTTAGCCGAGAGATACTGGAAGGACTCAGAGAAAACCGCCGCCAGCTTTATCATTCATCCTGAAACGGGAGAACGTCTCTACCTTACTGGGGACTTGGGACGCTACCTTCCCGATGGCAATATCGAATTTTTGGGTCGAGAAGACTTCCAACTGAAAATTCGCGGCTATCGGATCGAAGCAGGAGAGGTCGAAAGTGCGATCGCCGAACATCCTCGCGTCCGTAAAGCAATTGTCACCTCTGCGGGAGATCGTCGTAGCAAAGAACAATTGGTAGCTTATGTCGTGAGCGATACTGACGTTCCAGAAACTCCTACAGAAACCTCTGAAAGCGGTCTGGTTCTCGATCCGGTGGCGCGGTTAGAGTTTCGCCTGGAACAACGAGGAATTCGGTCCCTAGAGGGGAATGTAGAGACGGAATTACCCACCTCCGAACCCCTGCGGCGCGATATCTATCTCCAGCGTCAAAGCTACCGTCAATATTTGCAAGCCCCCTTCCCTTTAACTGACTTAGCCAACCTGTTAAATGGCCTGCGTTCCTTGCAGTTAGCAGAATCTCCTCTGCCGAAATATCGCTATCCTTCAGCCGGCCATCTGTATCCCGTGCAGACTTATATTTATGTCAAACCGGGACGCATTGACGGTTTAGAAGGGGGAACCTACTACTACCATCCGGTCAAGCATCGCCTGATTTTAATCTCCAAAACAGCCCGTTTGGAGCGAGATTTATACAGTTACTCCAACAAAGATATTTTCGATCGCGCTGCTTTTGCCCTCTTTTCCATTGGCTCTCTTGACGCGATCTCGCCACTTTACGGCGAATTTGCCCGAGACTTTTGCTTGCTTGAAGCGGGATATATAGGTCAATTATTGAGCGAAGAATGTCAGCGCTACAACATTGGACTCTGTGCTATTGGCGACCCCATGGATGCCGAAGTGATCGAGGACTGTTTCCAACTCGAAAGTAATAATATCCTGCTCCAGGGATTCTTGGGCGGCGCGATCGCCCCCGAACAAAAGCAGCAATGGTTGCAACCCCAAGCATCTAACCCAGAAGAAACAACAGAAAAATCCCTCTCTTTCGAGGAAGAATTGCGGAATTTATTAACTACCCGCCTGCCCGATTATATGGTTCCTTCTGCCTTTGTTTTCTTAGATGAATTCCCTCTGACAGCCAACGGCAAAATTAACCGCAAAGCTCTTCCTTCTCCTCAATCTAAACCGGCTCAAACCCCCTATGTTGCACCGCGTAATGCCCAAGAAGAACTCCTCGCTCAAATTTGGCAAGAAGTTTTAGAGCTCGATCGCATTGGCATCGGCGAAAACTTCTTTGAACTCGGAGGGAATTCCCTGCAAGCGACGCAAATCCTGACGCGAATTCGAGAAGCTTTACCCGCCGCCGATTTAAGTTTGCGCCAACTGCTCGATGCGTCAACCGTTGCCGAATTGGCCGAGGCTATCGAGGAGAATTTACTGGCTCAACTTGAAGGGTTATCTGATGAGGAGGCAGCCGATTTGTTGAGCGGTCAATGACCCACCCCTAACCCCTCCTAGGAGGGGAAAGACCCAGACCCAGTCCCTCTCTAGAGGGGAGAGACCCACCCCTAACCCCTCCTAGGAGGGGAAAGACCTACCCCCAAACCAGGATAATGAAAAGTAAAGAAAATTTATCAACTCCCAAACGAGAATTACTCGAAAAACTATTACAGGGGAAAGTTAAAAAATCTCTGAAATCCGAACAAGAAAAAACCGTTTCCGTGCCGCAAATCGTTCCCGATCGCGCCGGACGGTACGAGGCGTTTCCGCTAACAGAAATGCAGCAAGCCTATTGGTTGGGAAGAAGTGGGGCTTTTGAGTTGGGCAATGTTTCCATGCACAACTATTTGGAATTGGAAGCCAAAGACTTTGATTTCCCTCGCTTTCAACACGCTTGGCAACAGTTAATCGATCGCCACGATATGCTGCGGGCAGTGGTTTTAAGCGATGGTCGCCAACAAGTTTTAGAATCACCTCCCCCTTATGAAATTGCCCTAACCGACCTGCGGGATGCGAATGAAACGGCTATTTCTTCCCATATTCAAGCCGTGAGAGATCGCCTCTCCCATCAAGTTTTACCTCTCGATCGCTGGCCGCAATTCGAGGTAGTCGCCACGCAATTAAGCGATCGTGATTTTCGCCTGCATTTAAGTTTGGATGGCTGGTGTACCGACTTTTGGAGTACCTTAAAACTATTCCAAGACCTCTCGCATTTTTACAATGAGAGCGATAGTCAACTTCCAGCTTTAGAATTATCTTTCCGAGATTATGTATTGGGGACTCGAACCCTCGAAGAAACCCCTCGCTACGAAAAAGATTTAACCTATTGGCGCGATCGCATCAGCCATCTTCCTCCCGCTCCCGAATTACCTCTCGCTCAAAATCCCGGCAATATCTCTCAGCCGCGCTTTAAACGCCTGAGAGCAGTTATCGATTCTCAAAAATGGCAAACTTTAAAACAGAAAGCCGCCCGTCGGAATTTAACCCCAACAGGCTTACTCCTGGCTACCTACGCGGAAGTCCTGGCACGCTGGAGTAAATCTCCTCACTTTACCCTTAACGTCCCTTCGTTTAACCGCCTACCTTTTCACCCACAAATTAATGAAATTATTGGGGAATGTGCCTCCTTTATTCTCCTTGAAGTGAATTGTTCTCCCAATCAACCTTTTGCTGTCCGCGCCCGACGCTTGCAGGAGCAATTGTGGCAAGATTTAGAACATGGGGCGGTGAGTGGCGTTCGCGTTTTGCGAGAATGGGTGGAAGCGCAACAAAGAGAAGCCAGCTTGTCAGCGATGCCTATTATTTTTACCCACGGGCCGCAACAAAGCGAAACTAATCCCACCGCGATCGCCTTCCTGGAAGAGCAAACCGAAACCGTTTACAGTATTTCTCAAACCCCGCAAGTTTGGCTCGATTATCAGTATTACGTCCGGGCGGATGGTTCCTTAGATTTCAACTGGGATTATGTTGAAGGACTTTTTCCTCCAGGCACGATCGAAGATATGTTCGAGACCTATCAGCATCTCCTCGATCGCTTGGCTGATAAAGAAGAGACTTGGGAGCAACAACAATTACACCTCATTCCCGTGGCTCAATTGGCGCAACGGACAGCCATTAATGCTACGGAGGCGATTGCCCCCGAAGGGCTACTACATCAGTTCTTTAGCGCTCGCGCTCGCCAACAACCCCAACATCCTGCCCTTGTTACCAGCGATCGAGTTCTCACCTATGAAGAAGTTTCTCGTCGCGCTTGTCAATTAAGTCGAGATTTGCGCCAACTGGGAGTCCGTCCCCATCAAATGGTTGCCGTGGTTATGGAAAAAGGATGGGAACAAATGGTTGCCGTCTTAGCTATTCTGGCTGCGGGAGGAACCTACGTCCCCATTGCTCCGACTTGGCCGGAACGCCGCCAACAAAAAATATTGACCAGTGCTAATGTGACAGTTGCCTTGACTCAATCTCATTTGCAAGAACATCTTGCTGGGTTTACTGGGGTGCAATGGCTTTTGGTCGATAAGGCAGAGTTAGCTGACGATCTGCTCGATCCTGACGACGCGCTGCAAGAACAAGAAGATTTAGCCTATGTCATCTATACTTCTGGATCTACGGGAGAACCGAAAGGCGTAGCCATCGACCATCGCGGTGCGGTTAATACCATTATCGATATTAACCAGCGCTTCCAAGTCACTTCTGGCGATCGCGTTTTCGCCCTCTCCGCCCTCACTTTCGACTTATCCGTTTACGATATTTTCGGCGTGTTGGCTGCGGGAGGAACACTTGTTATTCCCAAACCTTTACATGGGAAAAATCCCGCTCATTGGTTAGAGTTAATTCAGCGAGAAAGGGTAACCCTTTGGAATACCGTCCCGGCACTGATGGAAATGCTGGCGGAATATGTGAGCCAAGACAACGATTCCGCCCTCGCCTCCTTGCGCTTGGCATTATTGAGCGGTGACTGGATTCCCTTGAGTTTGCCCGATCGCCTCCATTCCCTCATGCCCGATCTGCAAGTTGTCAGTTTGGGTGGAGCAACGGAAGCTTCCATCTGGTCGATTTTCTACCCCATCGAGGCGGTCGATCCGCAGTGGCAGAGCATTCCTTACGGCAAATCTTTGACAAATCAGAAATTTTATGTGTTAGACGAGTTCCTCGAACCCGTACCGGTTTGGGTTGCCGGACAATTGTATATTGGCGGTATCGGTTTGGCACAAGGATATTGGGAAGATCGCGAGAAAACCGAGGCGAGTTTTATCATTCATCCTGCTACTGGCGAGCGCTTGTACCGAACGGGAGATTTAGGGCGCTACCTTCGAGATGGCAATATCGAGTTTCTCGGACGGGAAGACAATCTCGTAAAACTGCAAGGATATCGCCTCGAATTGGGAGAAATTGAGGTGGCATTGCGCCAGCATCCGGGAGTTCGGGATGCTTTGGTGATGGTGAAAGAGAATGTCAAGCATCAGCTTGCCGCTTATTTGATTTGTCAATCTTCTCCAGAGGGAAGCTTGTTCGCTATTGAAGATCGGGATGAGTCGGAGATCGAGACAGCATGGCGATCGCTGCTCGCGGCTGGCGATCGCGAAACCCATCGCATTTTACCCGAATTCGATCTCGATGGACTAGCAGAGACCGGAGAACGATTGGAAGCATTGAGCATTGCTTATATGAGGCAAACCTTCAAGGATTTGGGAGTGTATACCCAAGCTGGAGAGAGCTATTCGAGCAGCGAACTCATCGAGCAATGCGGGCTTCTACCGGATTATGACAAAACTATCCGTCAATGGTTGAGCATCTTGACCAACCAAGGGGATTTAATTTGCGAAGACGGCGATCGCTGGATCAGTCCCAAACCCTTAAATACGGATAATCTGCAACAACTCTGGCAAAATGCCGCTGGACTAACCGATCCTATCTCTCAGGATCTCCTTTCTTATCTGCAACGCAATGGAGAACATCACATTCCCATTTTGCGAGGGGAGAAAAATCCCGTCGATCTGCTTTTTATCCAAGGGAGTCAAGAGACGGCTGAAAGTGCTTATGAACGTTCGCCTTCGGCGCGCTATTCTAACAATTTGGTGAAAGCGGCAGTGGCGCAATTGGTTCGCACTTGGCCGCAAGATAAACCTCTGCGCATCTTGGAAATTGGTGCGGGAGTCGGCGCAACTACTTGCTCTCTATTACCGGAGTTACCAATAAAAAATACCCGTTACACTTACACGGATATTTCCCAATTTTTCCTCAATCAAGGACGGCAAAAATTCAAAAATTATCCCTTTGTCGAATATCGTCTCTTTGACGTTAATCGAGATCCGCAGGAACAGGGCTATGAATTGGGGAGTTTCGATCTCATCCTTGCCGTCAATGTTATCCACGTAGCGCGAGATTTAAACGTCACTTTACCCTACACGCGATCGCTGCTCGCAGCCGGCGGATCGTTACTGTTAGTCGAACTGACGGACTTTCGTCCCTCGCACATGACGACGATTGGTTTAACCGAAGGGTTTAGGGACTACAAAGACGAACGCTTAAGCGCTAATCTACCCACCCTATCGCCCCAAGAGTGGTGCGATCGCCTTTCCAAGCAAGGATTTGAAGACTGTGCATTTTTCCCGAAAGCTGGATCGCCCTTAGATATTTTGGGACAACACGTCATTCTCGCCCGAGGAGATGGGGAAAAACAGTTCAAACGCCAAGCACTACAAGCGTTTTTACAAGAACGGCTGCCAGATTATGCCATCCCCACTCAGTATATTCCCCTCGATCGCTGGCCGCTCACGGCTAACGGCAAAATCAATCGACAAAAGCTGATTAATCTCGAGGACATTACCTCCTCAGAAACTCGCTCTATTGTGCCGCCGAGTAACGAACTCGAAGAGGCGATCGCCAAAATTTGGCAAGGGGTTTTGAATCTAGAACCTCCCTTTGATATCCAGCAAAACTTTTTCGACTTGGGAGGCAATTCGATCGCGGCTGTACAAGTTCGCGCTCAACTCGCCGAAACTTTGAAACAGGATATCTCAGTTTTAACCCTGTTTGAATATCCCACTATCGAATCACTCGCCCGCCATCTCGGGGAAACCAAAGGCAGCGAAACCTTGATGCAAACCGTGCGCGATCGCGGCGATCGGCGCAAGCAAGCCGCCTTAAAACGACGGCAAAAAAATCGCTCGCGCTGAGAAAAACCATCGATTCACTTTTAGCAATCCCATTTAACTTCTCGTATTTAGGTTCTTATCAATCATGGAAGATAATCTCAACTCAATTGCCATCGTCGGTTTATCCGGACGCTTTCCGCAAGCAAAAAACCTGGAGGAATTTTGGCAGAATTTGCAAGATGGCATAACGGGAAGAACGGAATTTTCTCGGGACGAACTGACCGGTCGCGTCGAACCCGATTTGCTGAATAATGGGGATTATGTTCGGGCCAGCTACATGCTCGATGATGTCGAATGGTTTGATGCGTCCTTTTTCAACTTCACCCCCAGAGAAGCAGAAATCACCGACCCCCAGCACCGCGTTATCCTCGAATGTGCTGTCGAAGCCCTGGAAAGTGCTAATGTCGTTCCCGATCGCTTTGATGGATCGATCGGGGTTTTTGCCGGAGCAGATCTCAATACTTATCTACTGTTTAATTTAGCCGATCGCAAGCCTTTAGATACAGAAAATTATTTTGAGATGTGTGTTGCTAATGATAAGGATTATTTAGCCACAAAAATCTCCTATAAACTGAATTTAACCGGTCCGAGCCTGACCGTACAAACGGCGTGTTCGACCTCATTAGTCGCCGTTCATTTAGCCTGCCAGAATCTTTTAGATTATCAATGCGATTTAGCCCTAGCTGGTGGAGTTTCGATTACCCTTCCCCAAGAACGGGGCTATCTCTATCAAGAAGGGGGTGCATTATCCTCTGATGGTTATTGTCGCGCCTTTGATGCCAAAGCGGGAGGCACTGTTGGCGGCAATGGAGCTGGTTTAGTCGTTCTCAAACGACTCGAAGAAGCCCTCAACGATGGCGATCGCATCTATGCGGTGATTCGCGGCTCGGCCATTGATAATGATGGGGCGGCAAAAGTCGGTTATACTGCCCCCAGTATCGAGGGTCAAGCAAAGGCGATCGCAGAGGCCCTTGAAGTCGCGGAGGTCAATCCCGAAACCATTAGCTATATCGAAGCTCACGGAACGGGAACGCCTCTAGGAGACCCCATCGAAATTGCCGCTTTAACTAAAGCTTTTCGCGGCAGTACAGCGAAAAAACAATTTTGCGCTATTGGGTCAGTGAAAACCAATATCGGTCACTTAAATACGGCAGCGGGAATTGCAGGGTTACTGAAAACCGTGCTGGCGATAGACCGCAAGATGTTACCGCCAAGCTTGAATTTTGAAACTCCCAACCCAGAAATTGACTTCGCCAGCAGCCCCTTTTATGTCAACGATCGCCTGCTGCAATGGCAGAGCAATGGTACGCCGCGCCGGGCAGGAGTGAGTTCTTTTGGGTTTGGTGGCACGAATGCTCACTTAGTTCTGGAACAAGCACCAGAGCGAGAATCGGTTAAATCGGCTCGCACCCATCACCTGCTGTTGCTTTCGGCCAAAACTGCTTCTGCTTTGGATGCTGCAACCACTAATCTCGGCAACTATTTAGAACGTCATCCCGAGACAGAGCTGGCTGATGTTGCTTATTCCCTACAAGTCGGTCGCGCCGAGTTTAACTATCGCCGGGCGATCGCTCTGCAAACGCGAGATGAAGCCATACAAGCTTTAGCAGCTCCCGATGCAGCGCCGGTGAGAACCGGGGTTCGCCAAGGGAAAGACTGTTCTGTGGCCTTTATGTTCTCCGGTCAGGGGTCGCAATATCCCGATATGGCCAAAGAACTTTACGAGAGCGAACCCGTTTTTCAAACCCATCTCGACCGCTGTTGCGAATTGCTCCAACCTCACCTCGGGTTGGATTTGCGATCGCTCCTTTATCCGGAGACAGAATCCCGAGAAACCGCAGCAGAGCGACTGCAACAAACGGCGATGGCTCAACCGGCTCTGTTTGCGATCGAATATTCGCTAGCGCAATTGTGGTTATCTTGGGGCATTCGACCCAATGCCCTTATCGGTCACAGTATCGGTGAATGGGTGGCGGCAACCTTGGCAGAAGTCTTTACCCTGGAAGATGCTTTGAGATTGGTTGCCATGCGCGGGCAATTAATGCAAGAGATGCCAGAAGGAGCCATGCTGGCAGTGCCTCTCTCTCCTGCCGAATTGCAACCCTTCTTAAATTCCGATCTCGTCCTTGCCGTCCATAATGCTCCCGATGCCTGTGCCATTTCCGGGACGAAAACAGCCATCGCTCTTTTGGAGCAAACATTACAAGCCAAAGAGATTAAAGTGCGTCGTCTCCACACCTCCCACGCTTTCCACTCTCCCATGATGGAGCCGATGCTCGCGCCATTTATCGAAGCAGTTAAAACCGTTACGCTCTCGGCACCGCAAATTCCTTTACTTTCTAATGTAACCGGAACTTGGCTGGCAGCGGAGGATGCAACCGACCCTCAATATTGGGCGAATCATCTGCGCTCCACCGTGCGCTTCTCCACGGGAATCGAGATGTTATTAGAGCGCCCCGGACAAATTTTACTCGAAGTCGGTCCCGGCATCGTGCTGACGCAACTAGCCAAACGCCACCTTCCCCGAGAGGGAAATCATGGAATTTTCGCTTCCACCCGCCATCCGAAAAACGCCCAATCCGATCGCGCTGTTTTACTCGATACCCTCGGTCAGTTATGGTTGCGAGGTGTAGCCGTCGATTGGTCGAACTTCTACGGCGAGGAACTTCCGCAACGCATCGCTCTACCCACTTATCCCTTTGAACGCCAACGCTATTGGATTGAAGCGCAAGAACCTACTGCCAAGGTTGCAGAAACCAGCGTAAAATCCGCCCCGAGCTCGACCAAAAATCCCGATCCGACTCATTGGTTCTATACCCCCGTTTGGAAGCGTTCGCAACCGCCGGTGGAAACAGCAACCCAAACGCGATGCTGGTTGCTGTTTGCGGATGAATGCGGCGTGGGGGCAAAACTGGCGCAAAAATTGACAGAAAACGGCGATCGCGCCATTCTTGCTAAAGTTGGGAAAGAATTCGGTCAAATCGAAGATAATACTTATACCCTTGACCCCTGCCAGCAGGAGCATTATGAAACCTTATTGTCCGAACTGCGCGATCGCCGCCTGCACCCCGATGCGATCGCCCATTGCTGGAGCATTACCCCCCCCAAAGCAAGCGATACGGATGCTCTTTTAGACCGGGGATTTTACAGCGTCTTGCACCTCGCCCGTGCCCTCGGCAAACAAGCGCGAACTCAAGCAATGCTC
Source organism: Roseofilum sp. (assembly GCF_982964205.1). NCBI lineage: Bacteria > Bacillati > Cyanobacteriota > Cyanophyceae > Desertifilales > Desertifilaceae > Roseofilum > Roseofilum sp. The sequence continues at coordinate 43,606 of NZ_CEZBFX010000019.1, forward strand.
GTGACAGTCTTATCGAGCGAGATGCAACCAACAACAGGAGAAGAATCCCTGTCTCCCGTGAAAGCAACGGTTCTCGGTCCGATCCGAACCATTCCCCTCGAATTTCCAGACCTGCGCTGTCGCAGCATCGATATTACCCTTCCTACTGAGGACAACTGGCAGAGCGAACAACTCTACGATCGCCTCGCCGCTGAATTGCAAAACCCTAACGGCGATACGATTGTGGCTTACCGCAATCGCAATCGGTGGGTGCAAGAGGTGGAACCTTTGCCTTTACCCAAGCGCAATACCATCCCTCGCTTGAAAGAAGAAGGCGTGTACTGGTTGGTAGGCGGACTTGGAGCCATTGGCTTGACTTTAGCCACCCATCTGGCTAGAGAAACTAAAGCAACACTGATTCTCAGCGGACGCACGGGCTTACCGCCTCGGGAAGGATGGCAACGATGGCGCAATGACGATCGCCTTGGCAAGCAAATTCAACAGATCGAAGAGATTGAGGCATTGGGTGGAACCGTTTGCATTGCCGATGCCGATGTCTGCGATCGCGACTCCTTGCAACGGGTTCGCAACCTTGCCATCGAGCAGTTCGGCACGATTAACGGAGTTGTTCACTGTGCGGGAGTTCTGGAGGATGAAGCCATCGAACGGGGCGATCGCGATCGTCAGATGCGGGTTCTTGCCCCCAAAGTCAAAGGTACTCTTCTGCTCGAGGATGTGTTGTCGGATATTCCCTTAGATTTCTTCATCTTTTGCTCTTCGGGAACCGCCTTTCACCCCCTCTTCGGACAGGTTGCCTATTGTGGAGCGAATAACTTCCTCGATGTTTTCGCTCACTACAAAATGGCGAAGGATGGTACTTTTGCCCTTTCGATCGACTGGGAAGGCTGGCAAGGAAGCGGTATGGGAGTCGAAGGTACGAAATATCTCACCCGTCCTTCAGATGATAGCGCCCCCGAAGCGTCGCCGTCTCATCCCCTGCTCCATCGCTACCGACTTGAAGGGGAACGCCACATTTTTGAATCGAATTTAAATTCTGACAAAGATTGGGTATTGGACGAACACCGCATCGGCAATCGGGCAACGCTACCGGGAACGGGGTATTTGGAACTGGTGCGAGCGGCTTGCGAGCATTGTTTGAACTCTTCAGTTCTCGAGTTCCGCAATCTCTATTTCCTCACGCCTTTAGTTGCACCAAAAGGACAAACTGTTACCGCTGAAACCGTCCTTTCTCCTCAGAATGGAAGTTGGGAATTTACGGTGCGAGATTTAGGAACGGGACAAGAATGCGCTCGCGGTGAAGTTGAGATTCTCGATCGCAAAGCAGCCCAAACTCGAGATTTGGCCGCTCTGCGATCGCAATGTGGCGATCGGCAATTTTCTGGAGCGGATATCGATGTCTCCAATCATAGCGGAATGGCAACTTATGGAGCGCGGTGGCAGAATTGGCAAGAAGTTTTCTGGGGAAATCAGAGCGGTTTAGCAGCTTTAGAACTCCCTGAAGAATTCGTCGGCGACTTGGAGTTTTACGGCTTGCATCCCGCCCTTTTGGATAATGCAACGGGTGCTCTGGTTCGCCAGCGGGAGGGAGCTTATCTACCCTTCTTCTACAAGCGCCTCTCTTTGTATGGCAAATTCCCAGCTCGCCTATACAGCTATATTGGCGAAGCCCGAGATAATCCATCTACTGAAGATATCCTGCACTTTGACATTGCGGTGATGGATGCAGAGGGTAATGTTCTGGCAGAGATTGAAGATTATACCCTGAAGCGATCGCAAAAACCGGCTACCCCCACCGTTGAAAATGCCGAACTGGCGATCGCCGTTCCGGGAGATTTAAGCACCCTGGGCTTTATTCCTACCTCTCGTCCCACTCCCCAACCGGGAGAAGTGGAAATTGAAGTGAAAGCAACGGGAGTGAACTTTAAAGAAGTCTTATTAGCTTTGGGATTAATTCCGGGACTGGGAGATGAATCCTTGCGCTTCGGTCTCGAATGCGCGGGAACCATTGCCTCAGTCGGAGAAGGGGTCACCGCATGGAAAGTTGGAGATGCGGTGATGGGTTTTGGCGCATCTTGTTATAACCGCTTCACCACCGTCCCCGCTGACTTTGTCGCTCCCAAACCCGATCGCCTGAGTTGGGAAGAAGCCGCAACTCTCCCCGTCGCTTTTATTACTGCCTATTATGCCCTGATCGAACTGGGACAACTTAAAGCAGGGGATAAAGTCCTCATCCATTCCGCAGCCGGAGGAGTCGGACAAGCTGCCGTCCAAATCGCCCGAGGAGTAGGAGCAGAAATTTGGGCGACGGCGGGAAGTCCGCACAAGCGGGAATTCTTGAAATCCCAAGGGATTCAATGGGTGATGGATTCGCGATCGCTGAATTTTGCCGAAGAGGTAATGAATTCTACCAACGGCCGTGGAGTCGATGTAGTTCTCAACTCCTTGGGAGGTGAATTTCTCACGGAAAGTTTGGGAGTTTTAGCCCCATACGGACGCTTCCTGGAATTAGGTCAGCGCGATATTCTCAACAATGCGGCGATCGGTTTGCGTCCCTTTGCCAAAAATCTCTCCTTCTTTGCCATCAATCTCGATCGCGCCCATCCCCATTTCGGACAATTGTGGCAGGATGTGATGGCACGAGTTGAGGAAGGCACATTTGCTCCACTCGAGTATCGAGTATTTTCGAGCACGAACGTGAAAGAAGCGTTCGACTTTGTCGCCAACGCCCGCCATATCGGGAAAGTTGTCGTCTCTTGGCAAGGGTGCGAATCTCTAAGCGAATGGGTAATGCCAGCCGCTTCTTCTCCACAAAAGCCCGCCGTTTCCCCCATGAAAAAGGCAGAAATTTCCGAGTTAAAGCACTGGTTATTGCCTTCGGAAGGCATAGAAGTCTTCGATCGCGTCTTGGGGTGTTCTCTACCGCAAATCTTGGTATCAACGATTGATTTTACCGCTCGCGGACAGCAACAATTACAGGTTTTGGCTCAACCTGCAGACGGCAAAGAAACCCTGGTAACTTCTTCCTATCCCCGTCCTCAATTGAGCAATTCCTATCAAAACCCGAGCAATCCTCGCGAAGAAATTCTCGCAGACATCTGGCAAGAGATGTTGCGAATGACTCCTATTGGCGTTCGCGATAACTTCTTTGAACTCGGGGGAGATTCCTTAATTGCCGTGCAAGTGATGGCAAAAATTCGCACAGCTTTTAATGTGGATTTGCCGGGGAGTAGCTTGTTTGAAACCCCAACTATCGCCGAGCTAGCTGCAGCCATCGAGCGCCTCCAGAAGCAAACCGGAGCTTTGGGAGCCGATCGCGTCGAAATCGAATTATAACCCCGATTTCATCTCGGGATGTTGCCGGCCATATCCCTACCAATAACCGATACCGATAACTGCCATGCAATCTGTTCAAACCCTCCTCGACGATCTCAAACAGCAAGATATTAACCTCTATATTGAGGGCGATATCTTGCGGTGCAATGCGCCGAAAGAGAAGCTCACTCCTTCGTTACAAGCGCGACTGAAGGAACGCAAGAGTGAAATTCTCGACTTTTTGCGCCAGCAAATGGCGATCGAGACCATTATTCCGCAACCGGAATTGCGCCATCAACCGTTTCCCCTAACCGACATTCAGCAAGCCTATTGGTTGGGTCGTCAAGAGGGACTAGAATTAGGGGGCATTTCGGCTCATATCTACTGGGAAATCGAAACCCAAGGGATTGCGGTAGAAGAGCTAGAATGGGCATGGCAGTGCCTGATCGATCGCCATGATATGTTGCGGGCGATCATTGCAGAAAACGGACAACAGCGCATTTTAGAGCATACTCCTCCTTATCGAATTCTCGTCGTCGATTTGCAAGGAGAAACCGCAGCCACTCAAAGTGCCAGACTAGAAGAAATTCGCACAGACCTCTCCCATCAAGTGTTTCAGAGCGATCGCTGGCCGCTTTTCGAGTTGCAAGCCGCGCGTCTCGATTCTCAAACGGTGCGCTTTTGCTTCAGTTTCGATCTGATTCTCGGAGATGCTTGGAGCGTGCAAATTTTGATGGCAGAATTAGCCTATTTTCTCCGGCAACCTACTCTCGCTTTACCTCCTCTAACCCTCTCGTTTCGCGATTGTGTTTTAGCCGAACAAGAAGCAAGAAAGAGCAACCGCTATCAGCGCGATCGCGATTACTGGCAAACTCGCCTGGAAACCCTTCCTCCTCCGCCGGAAATTCCCCTCCAAAGTAATCCGGCTGCCTTAGTTAATCCTCAATTTACCCGCCGTCGCCGACAATTGCCTTCTGAAGATTGGCAACGACTCAAGCGCCGAGCCAGTCAAGCGCAATTAACTCCATCAGGGGTATTGTTGGCGGCTTTTGCTGAGGTGGTGGCAACCTGGAGCAAAAACCCGCACTTTACCCTCAATCTGACTTTGGTGAACCGTCCGCCCTTACATCGGGAAATCGGGCAGCTTGTCGGCGATTTTACTTCGATTACTCTCCTCGAGGCTAATTGTACGGGAGAGGAGGCATTTATAACGCGATCGCAGCGCTTGCAAAAGCAACTCTGGCAGGATCTCGATCGCCAAACCTATAGCGGGGTGCAGGTTTTGAGGGAATTAGCCCGGCGCTCCCAACGCAGATCGGCGGCACTGATGCCTATTGTATTTACCAGTATGCTCGGGTTGGGGCAAGAGGATCGAGAAAGAACGGATTTACTCCAAGGTTTGGGCAAATTCATCTATATGATCAGCCAAACTCCCCAAGTTTACCTGGACAGTCAAATTTCCGAGGATGCCGGCAGTTTAGTTATTTGTTGGGATTCGGTAGAGGGATTATTTCCCCCAGGGTTGCTCGATGACATGTTTGCTGCTTACGGCAATTTTCTGCAACGTTTGGCTGATGAAGAGGAAGTCTGGATAGGGGCGGAGCAATCGCTGCTGCCTTCGGAGCAACGGGAATATCTGGCAGCATTTAATAATACCGACACTGAGTTGCCGGGAAATGATGAGCTGCTGCATACCCTGTTTTTCCAGCAGGCAATGGCACAACCAGAGCAAACGGCGGTAATTGCGGGCGATCGCATGTTAACTTATGGCGAATTGCGCGATTTGGTCCTCACTCTCGCCCGTCAACTACACGAGAGGGGGGCAAAACCCAACAAACTGCTTGCAGTGGTGATGGAAAGGGGATGGGAACAAGTTGTCGCAACTTTAGCCATTCTCACCGCAGGGGCGGCTTACGTTCCCATCGATCCGGAATTACCGGAAGAGCGGCGATCGCATATTATGGCTGAGGCAGGGATTTGTGGAATACTGACTCAGTCGAAGTTTGAAGATTGTCTCGATTGGCCGGAAAATCCGGAGCGCTTTTGGGTAGATGCGATCGTTCCAAAGCCATCTTGCCCCATGTTAGAGCCTCAACAAACAGAAACAGACCTCGCTTATATCATCTATACCTCAGGTTCGACGGGCAAACCGAAGGGAGTGGCGATCGAGCATCGCGGAGCAGTCAATACAATTCTCGATATCAATCAACGCTTTGAGGTAACGGCGGAAGACCGAGTGCTAGCGGTTTCTTCTCTTAGTTTCGATCTTTCAGTTTACGACATTTTCGGAACATTGGCTGCGGGAGGAACCCTTGTGGCGATCGCCCCTGGTGCCAGTAAAGATCCTTCAAATTGGGCGGAACTCATCCACAAACACCGCATCACCCTCTGGAACTCAGTACCCGCCCTAATGCAGATGCTTCTCGACTATACAGCATCCCGTACCGATTTCGATCTCTCATCCTTGCGATCGATTCTTTTAAGTGGCGATTGGATTCCCCTCACTTTACCCCGTCGCATTCAAATGGCAACAGGAGGGCAAGTTATTAGTTTGGGAGGCGCAACCGAAGCCTCGATCTGGTCGATTTTTTATGCGATCGAAACTGTCGATCCAGCTTGGAAAAGCATTCCTTACGGTCGCCCTTTAGCCAATCAACGCTTTTACGTTCTCGATGAACTTCTCGAGCCTCGTCCGGTTTGGATACCGGGACAATTATACATCGGCGGTATCGGTTTAGCGCGGGAATATTGGCGCAATGAGGATAAAACCGCAAGCAGCTTTATCCAACATCCAAAAACGGGAGAACGACTGTATAAAACGGGAGATTTAGGACGCTATTTACTCGATGGTAATATCGAGTTTCTCGGACGAGAAGATTTTCAGGTGAAAGTCAATGGCTATCGTATCGAATTAGGGGAAATTGAGTCGGCATTGCTTCAGCATCCTGCGGTTAAAGAAGCTGTTATTCTAGCAGTTGGAGACTCGCAAGAAAGTAAGCATCTCGCCAGTTACATCGTTCCCAAAAATGAGGAAACTTCCAGTCAGATAGAGGAGAATATAGAACTCTGGGAAACTCTAGTAGCAGCAGGTACAGAGCAATCGGAAGCACGAGATTGGAATTTAGACCGGGCAACTTTTGAACAGCTCTGGGAAGAACAGAATCATCGCTATCTTCTCTCAGTTTGTTTGGCTTTCGACCGACTCGGAATTTATCAATCTCAGGGAGAAACTTACGCGATTGAAGATATCCTATCTCAATCTGGGATTATTCCTCGCTATCGGAAATGGCTAGCTCGCGCTCTACAAGAATTAGCAAAAGCTGGATTATTGCAACAAGAAGGCGATCGCTTTACCAATATTGCTTCTCTATGGAAACAAGCAAAATCGCGCTATTCGCCAACCATTGGAGATCGACCGAGTTCTGGAACTTGGCTCGATATCGTCCCTACAGAACCCGATGAGGTCTTAGCCGATATTCTGATTGAAAAGATTCATTCAGCAGAATTGTATACGTCTGATACAACCCTGAACATTTACGGAGAAATATTCGCTGATTGTAATGCGATAGCGGTAGGAATAGTTAAATCTTTTGTTAAATCCTTCGATCGCGATCGACCGATTCGCATCCTGGAAATTGGAGCGGGATATGGAACAACTGCGGCACATTTGTTGCCCTTACTCACTGGCGATCGCGCGACCTATTATTTTACCGATATTTCCCATTTCTTTTTACAAAAAGCAAGGGAAAAGTTTGAAGAATATCCTTTTGTTCGTTACGATATTCTCGATATTGAAAAATCACCCCAACAACAGGGTTATCATTTGCACGAGTTCGATCTCGTAATTGCAGCAACCGTTTTACACAATACCCGCAACCTCAAAGAAACATTAGATTGGACGCGATCGCTTCTTGCTCCCAACGGTTTGCTTTTAGCTATTGAAAAGACTCAATTTCATCCTTGGTTCGATCTAAACATGGGTCTACAACAAGGATTTGAACGCTTCGAGGATTTGGAATTGCGATCGGCACATCCTGTCTTATCCAAAGAGCAATGGCAAACGTTACTCGTACAACAAGGGTTTAGCGAAAGTCTCTTTTTTAATCCTCCCCATTCCATTCGCGAGCGCATTGGCTTTGATGTTTTTCTGGCTCGCAACTCGACATCAGCAACAGCCTTTAATCCTCATGCCTTGCGAGATTATTTAAGTCAAAAGCTGCCAGCTTATATGGTTCCTTCGTCCTATACTTGCTTGGATGCTATTCCACTCACAAGTAATGGAAAACTCGATCGCAAAAAACTACCCAAACCTGATTTAGAAAGCGATCGATCCACTCGTGAATATATGGAACCGCAAACTGAAACCGAAAAAATACTAGCTCGAGTATGGTCGGAAATTTTACAAGTTGAAACAATTGGGATTCACGATAACTTTTTTGAAATTGGCGGCGATTCTTTACTGAATATTCAAGTCGTTACTCGCGGGAATGAATGCAATCTAGAACTTAAACCTCAATATATTTTTCAATCTCCTACTATTGCTGAACTTGCCTCTTTCTTAGACCAGTCCTCATCAGACACTCAAAATATCGATTTTAATCCTCCTATTGCAATTAAACCAAGCGGTTCTAAAAATCCCCTGTTTTGTATTCATTCTTCAACAGGAAGCGGGAGTTCTTTTATTGAGATGGCTCGATATTTTGACCCAGAACGTCCCTTATATGCCTTACAATCGCGAGGATTTAATGGTGAATCATCTCCGCTTTCAACGATTGAAGAAATGGCATCTGCGTACATCCAAGCTATCCAAACCATTCAACCGGAAGATCCATATTATTTATGCGGTTGGTCGATGGGAGGAATTGTTGCTTTTGAGATGGCACGACAACTGCAAAAAAATAACCTTAAAGTTGATTTTCTCGGCTTAATTGATATTATGGCCGACGATCGAGATCGACAACTCGAGTTACTAAGTCGAGCATATCCGAATGCGGATCTCAATCTCCAAAATATTTCTCTCGAACAACAAAAAAATATTGCGAATTTGAGCGAAACTAATACTAACGCTATGCTGCTTTACAAATTGCAAAAATATGCAGGTAATGTAACGCTATTTAAGGCGCAAGAGCAACCCGAAACAATGCCAGATTCATCTGAATTTGGTTGGAATCAATACATTTTAGGAGACTTGAAAGTGCAAGAAATTCCGGGCAATCATTTCTCAATCATGCACTCTACTTATGTTAAAGTTTTGTCTCGAAATATTTGCAATATATTGTCAGAATTTTCATGACATTGTATATTAAAATGATAAACTTTACCCCAGAGAGAAAATTGTGAATTCAAAACTACTACAATCTCTAGTATCAGTCGGAATTATGAGTAGCTCTATTTATCTGATTTTAGGAGCTAATACTAGAGCTGCTTCAGGTTTTGCTCCTCTTTATAGGACTGTCAATAACTATGGCTTAAAACTAAAACCTAAAAAGTCCAAAAATGCTTGAAATAGTATTAGCTATTAGTGACTAAACCCATACAGCGCTTCGCGCGGTAATAGGTAATAGGTAATAGGTAATAGGAAAACCATTTTTCACGCTATAATGCCCATTCTTCCGGCTTTTCATGGGAAGGCACTCTCAAGGAAAATTTCGATTACTGTACCTCATAACATCGAAAAGTGCTGTATTGTTGAAGCCCAATAATAGACTAACAGACAGATAGAAATTTTAGCGCTTTTTTGATTTGATTAAGTGCAAAGTTATGGTATTTAGCAGTGCCCAAATTTTGCATTTTGGCGGGAACTTCCCAGAAAAATTGGCGAGCGCATCATTTTCAACTTTTTCAGTAAACCCTACTTAAATTTTGCAAAGAAAAAGCGAAATTCACGAAAAAAACCGTGAACTGACCGGTTATTATCCCGAGTCAGTCGATGTAGATGAATAGATCGAACTCGCGAACATCCTGCGTGGTGTAAGGAAATCAGAAGTTATCAGACAACCATACTATTGTCTTTCAGCAGCGATCGCGAGTTTCACTCCTTCAAGTTGACGCAACAAATCCATGACCTCCACCACTCGACCATGATCGACGCTGCGATCGGCGTTGACAATGACTAGGGGTTCGGTTTCCAGCTCGATTTTCTGTCGGATCGCATTCTGCAACCCTTGCAGTTCAATAGATTGGCGATTAATTGCAAGGGCACCCTCTTTGTCAATAGTTACCGTAATTTCAGGACTCTTCTGAGCCTGAGCGGTAGAGGCTTTGGGTAAGGAAACATCCAATCCTTCCGAACGGGTCAAAAATAGCGTTGAAATAATGAAAAACGCCAAAATGGAGAAGATTACATCGATCATCGGCACGATATTAATCTCCAAACGCTCTTCTGGCTCATTGGGCAGTTGCATACGCTTCTTCTCCTGGTTTATCTTGCTCGTAATGGCGACGATACAGCAATTCCAACTGACCGCCATACTCTTGAATTAATGCCAGTTGGCGCAAATAGAGACCGCGAAATGTATTGGCAAAAAGTAACGTGAAAATTGCGACAACTAATCCCATCACTGTTGAAATTAAAGCCTCGCTTATGCCTCCTGTAACGGCTGAGGTGCGCGATCCTCCAACATCCCCAATTTGCAGGGAGCTAAAGGCTGTAATTAAGCCCAAAATCGTTCCTAATAAGCCTAACAAGGGAGAGACACTAATGATGGTCTCGAAGACGGTATTAAACCGCTTCAGGTTTGGTAACTCTGCTTGAGAGGCACTTTCGAGAGCCAGCCGAAATTCGTCTGGAGTCGGTCGGTCTAGTTCTAAGGCTTCGAGAAAAATTCGACAAAGGGGAAGTTCAGAGTTTTGCCGCAGTCGTGCGATCGCGGTTTGGGGTTCGCTTTGGTATGTTCTGAGGATATCGCGAATGACTCGACGCTGGCGGCGATTGATTTTTAACCAAAAATACAAGCGTTCGACAATCAGGGCGACGGAAATAATCGAAAATCCGAGCAGGGGCCAAGCGACGATACCACCCGCTAGGAAAAAATTTTCAATAGACATTGTAACTGAACTTAGGTGCTTGAGACTACAGTAAAAACCATTGCCATATTTTACGGCATAAAATGCAAATTAATGTCAATAACTATGTTAAAAAACTATTTATTTTTTAACACATAATCCGGATTCACGCCGATCGGAGAATTAGTATTAGAGAAATATTATCAATTTTTTGTGAATCCGTCCGAAGGAACAAGAGAATGAAGTTTCTCAAGACTGAGTTGCGGTTAATTTCCATCCCTTAGCCTGCTGTTGGACATCCCAGAAACGCTTATAGACTCCATTGAGGGCAAGGAGTTTTTTCCGATCTCCTTGTTCGACAATTTGACCGCGATCGAGGACGAGAATTTGTTCAGCAGCAGCGACGCTAGAAAGATGGTGGGCTATGACAATCAGGGTTTTTGAGGTAGTGAGGGCATTGATTGCTTTTTGTACAAGCAGCTCATTCTCTGGATCGATAGAGGCGGTTGCTTCATCGAGCAAGACAATGGGGGCATCTTTTAGAATGGCTCTGGCGATCGCGATGCGCTGTTTTTCTCCTCCGGATAGGGTGGTTCCACCTTCTCCAATCTGGGTGTGGTAACCGTCGGGTAATTGTTGAATAAAGTCGTGACAGCAGGCAGATTTTGCTGCTGCGATCACTTCTGCCATGGTTGCTTCCGGTTTGCCTAAGCGGATGTTACTGGCGATGGTGTCGTTAAACAGATAGACATCCTGAAAAACAATACTGATGTGCGAGAGCAATTCATCAATGTGAAGGTTCTTAATATTATGACCGCCGATGCAAATTTCCCCCCCATCCACATCCCAGAATCGAGCAATTAAGTTGGTAATGGTTGTTTTGCCAGAACCAGAAGCACCAATAAGAGCAGTCATGCTGTGTTCGGGAACGGTAAAGCTCATATTTTGTAAGATTGGCGTTCCCTCATAGCTAAAAGAGACATTTTTAAACTCGATATCGAAACGCTCTAACTTTGGCGACTGTTGGGGTTCGGGTAAAGGTGATAAATTTAACACTTCCGCAACACGATCCAGAGCAGCATCCATTATGCGAGTCATGGCGGCAAACTCCATCAGCCCAAAGATGGGGGTGTAAAACTGCAATCCGAGGACGAGAAAGAGGAGAAAAACTGCGATCGCGATCTCTCCCTGCAACAATAAATAAGTTCCCACAGCCCAAACGGCTGCAAAACCCAATTCTAACATGCCAGCAAATGCGACAATGGGCAGTGTTAAAGCAGAAACCATTTTTAAGTTCACTTGTTTGTATTCTTGCAAGGCATTTTGTAATTTGGCAAAGCGAGTTCCCGTTTGATTGCAGGCTTTAATAGTCGCCAATCCTTGAATGTATTCAATTGTGCGGGAATTGGCTTCAATAATTGCTGCTTTTTGCTCTTTGGCGATCGCCCGCATGGAGCGTTGATAGCTGACATAGATGATAACTGAGATCGGCACTCCTGCCAGCATTGCTAGGGTTAAACGCCAGTCAATGAAAGCGAGGAAAGCGGCGATGGTGGCTGGGAAAGCAATCGCCGTGACAACTTTCGGATAAACCCAAGAAGGAATGGGTTCGATCTTCCGCATATCGTCGCTCACCAAGCCATTGAGATCGCCAATTTGCCTTTCATTGAAAAATCCCATGGGAAGTTGGCGAATGCGATCGCCCAGTTGCAAGCGCAAGTCGGCAATGGCGCGATGGCTGGTTAAATAAGTGAGATAATTCGCACTATAGAGAAAGATTCCTTGCAAGAGCAGGCACAGAGCAATCGCGATCGTCAAGATTGTCAGTTTCTGTGAGTCAATAGATTCTGATAATAACTCTCTCAAAATTAGATAGAGAAAACCGTAGGGGGTTGCTGCTAAAACTGAGGAAATAATATGTAGAAAAGTTCCGCGAATCAGTTGAAATCGATAGCTTCCTGCTATCTTAAATAAATTATTCAACATTTTCTAATTTCTCCCAAATCAACGCTTCAATATTTACGGAGAGACAGCATTTAAAATGGATGCTTGCCTTTCTTGTAAAGTCCATCCTTTCGCCTGTAAATGAGCCTCCCAGAGATGGCGATAAATTTCGCAAGTTTCTAAGAGTTCGGAATGAGACCCACAACCGCAAGTTTTACCTCTATCCATCACGATAATTTGGTCAGCATCGACAATCGTAAACAGGCGATGGGCAATGACTAATAACGTTTTATCCGCAATCAGTTGGCTAATTGCTGCTTGCACTTGTGCTTCACTTTCTGGATCTAGAAAAGCTGTTGCTTCATCGAGAATGACAATAGGCGCATCTTTTAAAATTGCTCTAGCAATAGAGATGCGCTGCTTTTGTCCGCCACTTAATTTAGCACCTTGCTCACCAATTATAGTATTGTAACCTTGAGGCAGAGCGGCAATAAAACTGTGACATTGAGCTGCTTTTGATGCTAAAAAAACCTCTTCACGACTGCCGTTTGGTTTTCCCATAGTAATATTATTGTAAATAGTATCGTTAAATAGAGAAACCTCTTGGAAAACAAATGTCATTTGCGAGAGAAGATCATTATATCTTAAACGGTTAATGTTCACATCTCCCAAGTAAATTCCCCCTTCTGATACTTCCCAAAAGCGACCTAATAATCTCGCAATTGTTGTTTTTCCAGAGCCAGAAGCCCCGACTAAAGCTGTAACTCGACCGGGGGGAATGTGTAAGTTTATGTTTTGTAGAACTTCTTTTTCTTCATAGGCAAAAGAAACATTACGAAATTCAAATTTTAAATCTTGTGGCAAATCTAAATTTTCACTTTCTGGTAATTCTGGTTCGTTTAAAATAGTAAAAATTCTCTCCAATCCTTTTTGGGTTTGTGTGTAGACCTCTACCGATTCGAGTAAGCGCATTAACGGAGTACTAACACCAACCCCGAGTAACAAAAACAGAATAAATGTTTCTAAGGATAAACTTTCTTTTTGAAAGAGATGTAAACCCACAGGAAGAATAATAATCAAATTGAGCGATACGCTAACGCTGAATAATGTCCAAGGCAGAAGCGCGCGCTTAGACCAATCTTCTTCAAATTCTTGATAGTTACGCACGGATTTTTCGTAACGATCGAAAGACTTAATAGTTTGTGCAAAAGCTTTAATAGCAGGCATTCCACGCACATATTCGATGATTGTTGCATTCATACAATCTTGGGTTTCATAATACTCTTTAAGGATAGGCTTTAAGTCTTTAAAGAGTAAGTACTGAGAGCCAATACTTACGGGAATTCCTCCTAAAGCTGCTAGAGCCATACGCCAATCAATAATAAAAAGAGCCAGCACTGTGAAAGACAAAGTTGTTATTAACCCAATTCCTTCGGGAATACCATGAGCTAACATCTGTTCGAGATATTCTACATCTTCATTAACAATTTTTTGAAGCATTCCAGTTGATTTACGATTGAGATAACTTAAGGGTAAATAACCTAATTTTTCGGCGAGTTTTACGCGGATATCGTAGAGAATATTATATGCAATTTTATGAGCAATTCCTCCCGATACTGCGAGCAGTCCCCAACGCAGAAGAATAGCAATACCAGCAATACCAACCAATGGCCAAATATTCTCGGGTTGGACGGGAGGATTTAAAAAAGCGGTAATGCCTAAATAAATCAGAATAAAAGGAACTAGCTGTAAACCTCGGGCTAAAATTGAAAGCCCGCAAGAAATGATGAACTTAATTCTGTAGGGTACTAATAATGGTAAAAGAGTAGGAGATGATTCTGTCATAATTAAACCTAATTATTTAAGTTGATTCAATGCTAGCGAAACCGAGGGAGATTACCAAGACAAAAGCACTCTTGTAACCCTATGCTGTGACTGCCCAACCACCAAAGTAGACAAGAAAAGTTTGTAGGGTAAAATTTGTTTCGAGTACTGTTGATCTATGCCGATCCATCATAAATGTGAACAATGCTATCATATCCATGCCATTGGTCAGTTGAGAGCTGATACTTACACCATAAAGAAGGGGTTATTTTACTGTTCATAAGGCTGGGATAAAGATAAGTTGTGATCTTGAACAGCCACAAGCCACAGAACCATAATAGAGATCGCCGCAGTCTCCACTGATTCACGAGCAAACCTGCGGAGATTGCCCTGGCAATGCTTGTAGCAATCCAATCGCTTCGAGAGACCTTCCCTGTTGGTTAACAAAGGCAGGTAAAGCCTTGTCAATAAAGGTGAGAGCAATATCTCTCAAGATATACAAGCTCCCGAGTAATACTAGAGTTGTTGGATGATGCTTGGAAAATTCGGTCATATCAACGAATAGTTGTCAAGAGGTTCTAAGGGTTAAGTCCCACAATGCTGATATAGCATATCAGTAAATGCTCTCTTTTTCAAGATATTCACAAACGGATTATTTTTTGCCTCAAACGGATGAAAGATTCAGGTTTAGGGGCGGTGATTAAGATACTCTTGCCTTGTTGATTATTTGCACTTTAAGCTGACTCGCTTTGCTCCTCCTTATTCAAAAGTGTAATCGCTTAATAAAGAGAGTCTTAAGAATTTGGTTTATTGAGATCGAACTCAATTTTTTGAGCCGTTTTACGGTAAGATTCTGGAAAGTAAATTTTATTAAGGTTCCTTAAAGTCAGTAGCGAGTAAAGCAGACAAGTTTGAGGTTTCAGGAGCGATCGCGCTCTAAAAACATAGCATAGGGATTTGAGAACATGAGCTTATCAGCATTTTGTATCGAACAACGAGAAAAAGAAGGCAAATTTCTTAAAAGCTTTCTGCTTTATAGTTTGGTCACCTCATCCGTTATCCATTGCTTGGCACTGTTGGGGATACGTTGGTTTTGGGAACCCTTCCCGGCACTAGCTGAAGACCCCATCGAAATTATCATGGTCGATGCCCCAGAGCCTCCCCAACCGGAACCTCCCCAACCGGAACCTCCCCAACCAGAGCCTCCCCAACCGGAACCTCCCCAACCGGAACCTCCCCA
>NZ_CEZBFX010000020.1:0-58642 GCF_982964205.1 Roseofilum sp.
CCCCCATTCCCACCCATAACTGTCCTAAACCCGCCCTCCCCCAACCGGCACAGAAAAGTCCCTCTCCCGTGGGAGAGGGATTTAGGGAGAGGGCATCCGAAATCTCCAAACCTCCTTCTGTAGGTAAGAACAATCGATAAAAACCCAACCTACCGATTGGATTTTCAAAATTTTCCCGTGCAGGTAGACACATTTTTAAAATCTGGTGGTATCATTGTCTCTGTCACGTGTTGTTAGAGCCTTTTGGTAACATTACCAATCGTCCTAACCCGGAGCCAGTTGGCGATGCTGTGACCTATACCTCTGAGCTAAACCTTGAAAAGATGCTCAATCAGCAATTTTCAGTTATGATGCTCAAGGACAGTAAACTTAAATTGTGTCTCTGCACAAGAATTAAAGTACATCTAACAACGTTGTGGAGTGAACGATGAGCGGATTTACAAGACAAGACTTTCCCAATCAGTTTGCAACTCGGTTCTGGTTCGGAACTAATCAAGCTGAAGAAGGTATTGATCTGAGAGTTGATGAGGCTAACCTAGGGTCTCAAGATATTGTATATGCTTACCAAGGGGACGATACAATCTCGGCTGACCTATCCCCTACACTGATTGTATTTGGGGGGCAAGGTAACGATAGCATCGTTGGCAGTCAAAGACCTCTAGCTCTGAATATCCTGTCTGGAGATGTCGGTAACGATACTATCGTCCTCCAAGGTGGAAACCTTCCCCAAGCTTTTGGAGGTCAAGGCAATGATTCTCTGTATGGTTCAGGGGCTTCCAATGAAAGCATGTTTGGAGGTCAAGGAAGTGATGTCATTCGAGGTCGAGGTGGCAGTGATTTTCTCTCTGGAGATCGCGGTACTGACATTATTTGGGGTGACGATGATGGTGGTTTTGGAGCAGATACTATTCTAGGTGGTGCAGATAGTGACACCATTGTTGGTGGTGGTGGTAATGACTCTATCCATGGTGGTCAAGGCAATGACTATATCGATACCGATGTAGCATTAGTAGTTGATAGCGATGGAAACAACACAATACCCACTGACGCAGATGTTGTCAATGGTGCAGATACCATCTCTGGCGATGCCGGTGATGACACCATTGGTCGAGAAACATCAACTGGTAACAAGACTTACTCCGGTGGAGATGGCGCAGATAGCGTTATTGGTGGTGTAGGTAATGACTCTATCACCGGAGATGAAGGTAATGATATCCTCCGGGGTGGAAACAATGGCTATGACACTATTGTCGGTGGGGCAGGTGATGATTCCATCCAGGGCGGTGACGAAACTGGAACCCCGGCTGCCCCATTCCTTTTGGATTCTTTGCTTGGTGGCGTAGGAAATGACACCATCAATGGTAATGGAGGAAGTGACACTATCTCTGGTGGTATCGGACAGGACAGCCTATTAGGTGGGAACGGTGATGATACAATCTCTGGCGATGACCAAGCTGACACCTTGCAGGGTGAAAATGGTGCAGATAGCCTTATTGGTGGTCGAGACAACGATACTCTGGAAGGTGGAGCAGGGGCTGATACCCTTACAGGCGGGTTAGCTGGTGATAACACACCAAATGCTACTCCTGGTGAAGATACCTTCCGATATAATATTACTAGCTTAGTTTCTTTTGATAATCAGGGGACACCAGGAGCAAGTGGCTCAAGCAATCTGGTAAGTACAACACCCACAAGCGATTGGATAACTGATTTCGATCCCAATAGTGACCGTATTGAGGTTATAGAAACGTCAATTAATGCCCTTGTTACTCCTGCTCCTAATCCTCCTGGTGGTACTCCAACCACAATAAGCGTCAGCTTTGGTGGTTCTTTTGGTGGTGCTACTGCCACATTTGGTCAGATTGGTACTGCTGCAACGCCCGCAGGTGGTATTAATGGTCTGACTGGTACTGTTGTTTACATTGAGTCAGATAGAACTAATGCTAATATTGGTTTCAACTTGGGTACAGATGTTGTCCTAGCTGTATTGAATGGTTCACCTACACTGACATCCACTAACTTCATCTAATCAACTTAGTTCAGTTAGCTGAGTAGCTAGGTAGGGTGCGTTAATAACGCACCCTATTTTGCTATCTCCAGACTCAACCACAAAATTCAACTCCATGTCATGAACACCACCGCCGCCGCCTCCCTCTTTGCCGACGAATCCGTAGACCTCATCTTCATCGATGCCGGGCACAAATACGACGACGTAAAAGCCGACATCACCCACTACTACCCCAAACTCAAACCCGGCAGATACATGCTCCTCGACGACTACGAACAAAAATGGCCCGGTGTCATGCAAGCCGTCCATAACAGCTCCCTCTCCGGGGAACTCATCGCCCCCTCCCTCTGGTGCCACCGGAAGAGTAATTAACAATGAACGGGGAACCAGAAACCCGGTTTCTTGAAGAAACCGGGTTTCTAGCCATCCTAGCGTGGGCAGGAACACCAGTCGTAGGGGCGGGTTTTTCAACTCGCGCAAGCTTCGCTAACGCAATGACAGAGTATATCTGATTCACCGGACTTGATATACTTGATATTATTCAGAGATCTCGAGATCCAAATTCTCTAGTACTCCAGTCACCGTTTCCACTGGAAGCTGCAATAATTGGGCAATAACTTCCGAGGATAATCCATAACTCGCCATTCGAGGAATATTCTCTAATTGTGCTTCTTGCCGTCCTCGTTGTTCTCCTCGCTGTTCTCCTCGCTGTTCTCCTTCCTGGAAAGCTTCTTGGTAAACCTTGGTTTGTCGAATATCGCTCAGTCCTAACATCGCTTCAATTTCCTCCCTAGTTTTGGTCGGTAACTTATAGACTATTATAGTCTCGATTAAATCAATCAGGTTTTGTTGTACCTGTTGTTGAGTTAACTCAGATTTCGCTCGTTCTATTAGAGTTTTGGCTGTTTCTGGAGCAGTACTGTCCTTTTCGATAATCAGTTTAACCACCCCTAACCCTGAAGATTTTGTAAAAGAGAGTATCAGTTTTCATCCGGATGTGAGATCGACAGCATCATTTAAATCAATCGAATAGATCGCGATAGGTTACGGGTAATTCCGGTTTATTGGTCATCTTTAATCTCTATCCTGATTTTCTCTAAGATTATGAATAAGTATCATTGCATGATTCCAGTCTTCAAATCCCCCACAGAGTATCAAGCCTATCGCATTAGCCCGAAAGACAGCAATCGACTGGCGATCGTCTTCGATCCCACCATGTCCGATTTTTCCTTAACCTCTTGTATTGAAATTTTCGATCCAGGAGGCAAAACGCCCCCCAACCGCCATCAATTAGCTGTAGAAATGTTCTTTATCTTAAAAGGAGAAGGATTAGCCTATTGTGACGGTAAAGTAGTCAGCATTCAAGCCGGCGATAGTTTAATGGTGCCGCCCACCGGAACTCATATCAAGTCCGGTTAAACACTTGTCATTGCGACCGGAGGGAAGCAATCGCCAAAACTACCGAGCTAAAAGAGATTGCTTCACTCCACTGCGTTCCGTTCGCAATGACATACGATAACTGATCCAACGGACTTGATATCATGTGATTGAAAACACCGGAAAAGGACGCATGTATGCCCTTTGCATCATGATTCCCAATGAAAATTTTGCTGAACTTATTCGCAGTGGAATTCCCGTAGAATTAGACGCAGAAGATTTGGAAGTGTTACGCCGTTCCGATCGCGCCCAAGCCCTAGTCAACAATTATTAATCATTAAGTATTATAGAGCTTCAGTCTGTTTCAGATTCTGGGCACGCAGTTTATGGAACTGTGGATTAAGCGTAGCCGCAGTGCGCCCCGTTAAAGTCCATAAGATCGAGCGGCTCACATCTCTGGCAATACTAAGCGGGGATTCTCCATCATCTGAAGACGGCACTTCTATGGGCGTAAAGGTAATCCCTTGGCTCCCTAAAATAATTGTCGCGATCGCCTTCGATCGGGGCATATGAAAATCCGACGTAATCAGATACACATGGCGAATATTATCTGACTTCAAATCATCCACCAATGTCGAAAAATTAGTTACGGTATCCACCGCTTGATAATCCAAATGAACCCGTTCTTCCGGAATCCCAGCAGCCTGGAACGCTTGGCTTGCTTGTTTTCGCCCAACACCAGAAGACACCCAAATTTCCAAGGGATACTCTTGCTCGGCAGCAAATTGAGCGGTAAAGGGTTCGCGATCGTGATTTCCTCCCAACATTAAAATCGCTTCTGGTTGGGGAGATTCGCCCAGCGCCAACGTGGTTTGAAGTTTAATCCAAGCCCCTAATCCAGTCACATAAACGCCCAATAAGAGTAATAGAATAGTAACCGATTTTTTGAGATTTGCTTTGGTAAAAATGGGAGGCATAGGTCTCAATTTGCCAAACTCCTTACCTGATGTCCACTCCTTGTAAAGACACCTCAGGATAGAAAATGTTCCTCAGTGCCAAGTTTCTTCAAAAGAACAGATTCTCATCCTATTAAAACCCGCCTCATTGTCATCTTTTTCTCTATTTAAAAACCAAAGGCAGCCATACTCAAAACACCATAGGTAAAACTAGAGTGTAAGGATTTAGCTCTCACCGGTTCGCCCGCTGCTCCTAGGGTGACAAATAGAGGCAGTAGATGTTCGTCAGTGGGATGATTTTCAACGGCATAGGGAGCTAGTTGACGATAATGAATTAAGCGCTCTAAGTCTCCTTCTTGAAGCGTCTTTTCCATCCACCGATCGAAGTCTTGTACCCATAAGGGAGGTTCAGCATCGAGAGGATATTGGCCAAAATAGCTTAAATTATGAGTCATTGAGCCACTCGCGATGATGAGAATGCCTTGAGATCTTAAAGAAGAGAGCGATCGCCCAATCGCCAGATGATACGCTGGATCTCGGTGGGGTTGAATCGAGAGTTGGGTAACCGGAATCTGAGCCTCTGGAACGATACAGGATAAGGGAACCCAAGCCCCATGATCTAATCCTCGATGCTCGCTAACCTGACAAGCGATACCGTCTTGATGCAAATTCTGTACAATCTGATGGGCTAATTCAGGTGCGCCTGGAGCAGGATAAACTATTTCGGATAAAGAGGGCGGAAATCCACGAAAATCGTATATCGTTTCCGGATGGGGTACAGCACTAACGACTGGTTCAGAAGTCGTCCAGTGGGCAGAAACCACTAAAATGGCTTTAGGGGTGAGAATTTGGGAAGAGAGCGATCTCCAAAACTCGACAACAGGTAGCTGATGTAACAACACATCGGGAGCGCCATGGGAAATAAATAAACTTTCTATCATGATTCAATCCTTCTATCGAACTTCGCTAAAGTTAGTATAATAAACGGAGAGAAAAGCTTGAGGCTCTCATGAAATGGTACACAAAAGAGCAACCCCATTCATGGAAGAAGATTCCCTCTATCCAGAAAGTGACGGTCAGCCAGTGGGTGAAAATACAATACAATTTCGTTTAATTATGATGCTCCAAGGGGGTTTGGATGCTCTATTTAAAGACATCCCCGATGTGTTTGTAGCTGGAGATTTATTTTGGTATCCCGTGCAACTCTCCTCAGAGGAAATAGAGAATCAGGAAGAACCTTCCAGACAAGCTCCAGATGTGATGGTAGTATTTGGAGTCGAAAAAAAAGACCGTCCATCTTATATGCAGTGGGAAGAGAACAATATTGCCCCTCAAGTGGTATTTGAGATCGTATCTCCGAGTAATAGCAAGGAATTAATGGCTAAAAAATTTGAGTTTTATCAAACCCATGGAGTAGAAGAGTATTATGCTTACAACCCCAAAGGAAATAGACTAGAAGGGTGGTTAAGAAGAGGGGAAGTATTGGAGAAAATTACGCCAATGGAGGGCTGGAAAAGTCCAAGGTTAGGCGTGAGTTTTACCACCGTTTCGGGAGAGTTGCGGTTATTAACAGCTAATGGAGAGCGCTTAGGAACCTATCTGGATGTGGTGCAAGAGCGCGATCGCCAACATTTGGAAAAAGAGCGCCAACGGTTGGAAGCAGAGCGGGAGCGGCTCGATAAGGAACTTGAACGCCAAAGAGCTGATGCTGCTGAATTAGAACGCGATCTCCAACAAAAACGAGCGAATGATGCTGAAGCCGAACGCGATCTCCAACAAAAACGAGCGAATGACGCTGAAGAGGTAATTGAACACTTACGCGAGCGCTTACAGCAGTTAGGAATTGATCCCGATGAGTTGAGATCTTGAAAAATTGTCAGTTTTCCCTGATACAGCGCTTCGCGCTGTTATGGTGTACAGCCTTAAAGGCTCAAAGCCATGTACCACAACCCTATTCCCTATTCCCTATTCCCTAGCGCGAAGCGCTATATTAGTCCTGCAATCTCGTAAACCTATTTTACAAGTTTGGTCATTGACAGCCCCAATCAGTCAGACTAAATAGATAGGAAGGTTTTCAACGAAGAAGTCTCATTCGTTCAAAATTCCCCTATAACATAAGACTTCAGGATCAATCATGACTCGCAGAACATCGAATCATACCCAAGCAAAACCGAACCACTCTTCCTCCCTATGGCAAAGAACAAGTCACAGACAGGAAGGGGGGCGATCGCAGGAATTTATTTTAGACCGTAATTACATCATAGATTTGGTCAATTCCTTAGAAAGTATATCAGAAAGATAACGGATAGCGCTACCCCTAAGTCATAGGCTGGGGTGGAAATTTGTAAATTTTGGTAAACAACACGCTAAAATCCCAATAGCACCATACAGCCTATTCTTCTTGAACCATGTTCGATCAACTCACGCCGATTTTTCAGGAACTCACCCAACAACCCGTAGCGTTTTTTGGCGGATTCTGTTCGGGTCTTTTGCAACTCAACTTATCTGAAGATCCCATTAAAACCTGGCTCGATCAACAAATCAGCACTCCAGAAACCGAGACCAATAGCACTTCTGGCCCCCAATCGATTGAAATTGATTAGTATAGCAGCGAACTCATCAAGTTGGGACGGTTAATGTTTTGAGGCACTCTAGCAATAGATACTATTGCAATAGAGAGTGTCTTCACTCTCCCTCAAACCGTTACCCGTTGCTCAACAAGGGGCCCCCCAGCCCCTTGCCTGGTCTTACCTCTCCAGGAGAGATTGCTATTAGGGATAAAAGGTTAACTTGGGTAAACCCAAGGTTTCCTGCCAACCCTTGATCAGATTCAGACATTGAATAGCTTGTCCGGCTTGACCCTTAATCAGATTATCAATTGCCGACATAACAATCACCCGATTAGTGCGCGCATCCACTTCTAAGCCGAGATAACAAAGATTAGTATCACAAGCCCACTTCGTTTGTGGATAAGTTCCATTGGGGAGAACCCGCACCCAAGGGGAATTTTGATAGAATACACTGTAAATCGTGCGTATATCTTCTCGGACTAAACCAGGGTCGCGGAGAGTAGCGTAAACTGTGGCTAAAATTCCTCGTACCATGGGAATCAAGTGAGGAGTAAATTGCAACTTAACCTCATGGCCAGCTAAATCACTACACACTTGTTCGAGTTCTGGGGTATGGCGGTGACGGGTCACCCCATAGGCTGCCAGAGAACTATCTGCTTCTGCTAAAAGGAGATTAATTTTACCTTGTCTTCCCCCTCCCGATGTTCCCGACTTAGCATCAACAATGAGGGTATCGGGTTCAATTAATCCTTGCTTGAGTAGGGGAGCGATCGCCAGTAAACTACTGGTTGTATAGCATCCTGGACAAGCTATCAGATTCGTATGGGGGATGCGATCGCGGTAGATTTCCGGTAAGCCATATACCGCCTTCGATAATACCTCATAATCAGCCCGGTCTTCACTCCCATACCAAGTCTTATAGACCTCCATATCCGTCAACCGATAATCAGCGGATAAATCTAGAACTAAACACCCTCTCTCCAGCAGTTGGGGCGCTATTTTGCACGCTAACCCATTAGGCAATCCTAAAAATACCACCTCACAGCGCGAGGCGATCGTATCAATATCAACGGGTTCCACCGTCAGATTAACTCGATGAGCCAAATGGGGGTAAATATCGCCATAGGATTTACCCGCACTACTATCACCTCCTAAATAAACCAAATCCACGTTTGGATGTTCGCACAACATCCGCACCAATTGCACACCTCCATAACCGGAAGCACCAACTATACCAACCGTTGTTCGCCCATTATCTCCCATGATGTGACCCTTACTTAAATGTTGAGTTTACGTGATTGAGTGTAGATCCTAATTTATGGTTCTAGGTGAGGCAACCATAAATGTTTAAAGGTTGGCTGCATTGTAGTACCAAAGCGGAGATTCAATTAAAAATTAAAAATAGGGACAGATTCGGAGAGGCTATCGGTGCCTATTGTAGATCTAGGTAAACCCGCCCCTTGACCTCCAAGAGAGTATCTACAGGCAATGATTTAATTATTCATTATTCACTAAAAATGCCACCGCTTCCACATGAGCCGTTTGCGGGAAAAAATCAACCGGTTGTACTCGTGTTAGACGATAGCTTCCAGACTCACAAAGAATTTGAAGATCTCGCGCTAAAGTTGCTGGTTTGCAACTCACATAAACCAGACGAGCCGGACGGAGGGTTAATAAAGTTTGCAAGACTTCAGGTTTGCAGCCTTGACGGGGCGGATCGAGTAAGACAATATCGGGTTTATGGTCTAATTGGGGTAAAAGCTCCTCAACTTTGCCCACCTGAAACGCTACATTCTCAATCTGGTTTAACTGAGCATTTTCTCTGGCTTGTTGAATCGCTTCTCCTTGGACTTCTATACCTAAAACTTGCTGCACTTGACGAGCAATAGGTAGGGTTAATGTGCCAATACCACAATAGGCATCAACAACTTGTTCTGTACCTTGTAAATTCAAATGCTCGAGGATTGTCTCTAGCAAGGCTTCAGCAGCTTCTGTATTGACCTGAAAAAAGGTGTTTGCCCCCAAATGGAAGGTTAAGCCAGCAAATTGCTCGCGCACATAGGGTTGTCCGACAATAGAAAAAGTTTGGTCTCCAAAAATGCGATTGGTTTTATGAGGATTCACATTAAGGCAAACCCCAACCACCCCAGGAAAGTGAGTTAACCAGTTCTGGCTATGAGTCGCTAAACCGGGTAACCGGCGTTTTGTGGCGACTAGGGTAATGAGAATTTCTCCCGTACGTTGACCAATGCGCAGACATAAGTGGCGCAGGAGTCCTTGGTGGTTCTCCTCATCATAGGCTGACCAGTGAGCCAGATCGAAGCTTTCTTTGAGGGTTGCCAATAGGGGATTTAAACGCTCATCCTGTACGGGACATTGGTTAAGGTTAATGAGTTTATGGGTTCCTTTTTGGTAATATCCGGCTTTGAAGATGCCGATGTCCGAGAGTTCGAGAGGATAGGAGACTTTATTGCGATAGCCAAAGGATTGAGGAGAGCCGATAATGGGAGTAACGGGAGGATCGGCCAATTTGCCAATCCGGGTTAAAGCTTCAGTGACTAGGGTTTGTTTGGCTTGTTGTTGAAAGTCGTAGCGAATATGCTGCCATTGACATCCTCCGCATTTATCCGCAACGATGCAAGCGGGACGAAGGCCATGGGGTGAAGGTTCAAGAAGTTCTTCGATCGCTCCTCTGGCAAATTGAGGTTTAACATAGAGTAACCGAACGTTCAGGCGATCGCCTGGAACCGTATTCGGTACAAACACCACCCGGTTGTCTACCCGTCCCACTCCATCACCCGTATCGCTTAAGGAAGCAATCTCTATTTCTACGACTTGGCCTTGTTTCCAGTTCGATTCTGTTTTCATCTTGTTAAGGGTCTCTTCCCTTGTGTCCCACCCAATAGTTAAACTAACAGGATATTGATATTCCGTTTAGGATAGGGACTCAAACATAATCATGAGCGTTGTTACTCAAATCATTCTCAATGCAGACGAAGAACTGCGCTATCCCAGTGCAGGCGAACTGCAAAATATTCAAGCCTTCTTAACTACCGGAGAAAAACGCACTCGGATTGCGTCTACTCTCACGGAAAATGAAAAGAAGATCGTAGATAAAGCCACTCAAGAGCTATGGCGCAGACGACCCGATTTCATCGCTCCTGGCGGAAATGCTGCGGGTCAACGGGAACGGAGCCAGTGTATCCGTGATTATGGCTGGTATTTGCGTCTAGTGACCTATGGAGTTCTTGATGGTAGTACCGAGACCATTGACCAGATTGGTGTTTTGGGGGCGCGGGAAATGTATAATTCCCTCGGCGTACCCTTGGCAGGTATGGCAGAAGCCATGCGCTGTTTGAAGGAAGCGTCTTTAGCTCTGTTGAGTGTGGATGAAGCTCAGGAAACCGCTCCTTATTTTGATTTTCTGATTCAAGCGATGTCTTAATTGGATTAGCTCAATCGCTCAACCCCTGTTTTCTCCCAGGAGAAGGCAGGGGTGAGTTTTAAAGAAAACCTTTAATGTTAACACCAGGTTTCTTCTGTCAAAACTTGACAGCCTTCTAACCCTAAACTGGGTTGTTTGCGATAAGCATCTAACGGTTCCAGGACGGCAATCTTAAAATTAGTCCCAACTTTGTAAAGATAATCCACACCTGGATCGTAGTTTAAACCCACTCGCAAATTAGAAAAATCATCTTCACACAATTCAAAACCAAAGCGAACAATAATTTGGGCGACGAGGCATTCAGGAGTATGAACTGTTTCCCCCATGGTGGCGCGCTCTTGCCCAAAGGTATCTAAAAATCGTTGCAATTTGGGTAAAACTTTCTTCGGATTGCCGTTGCGACTGGCGTAGACAATTACCGGGTTACCTTCAACAATGAAGTGACAGGAGACAGCCATAGATTTACTGCGATCTAGTGTTTAAGTCCGATCCGATCATATGCTGGTCTGGGTCATTTTGCTTGACCCAATTCTGAACTGCTACTTGAACATCCTTGATCGCCACTACACCAATACAGGGTTTCTCGCTGACCCAACCACTGATAACGATGGTTGCGGATTTGTTCGTAGAGGCGATCTCCCATTACCTTAACCCCTGGTATCCCTCGATAAACCCCGATCAGCGCCTCACCTCCAGGAAATAAACGACTTATTTCCTCGGCAGCTTCGCTCCCTTGCCATCGACGCTGGGGATATTCTGTATCAATTAAAATCATCCCTAATTCGCAATCTTGGGAAGTAATACCCCACTTGACTAAGGTTTCTTCGTCTTGCATCGGACTATAGGTAAATCGTTGCCCTTGGTCAAATTGTGCCAGTACCTGAACCAAGGACGAGCATAAATTACAGTTGCCATCGTAAATAATTTGATATCGCATAATCGCTTTTCCTGTGACTATCGGGGTTATCTGACTTCAAGATGGGTGGCTCAAGCTCAAGCCAATACAGATGAATCTAAACTAGAACCCTTGCTTGACTTTACCGTAGAAGAAAGTGGCGCGGCGATCGCTCTATTGGGTTGTGATTGTATTCAATGATTCTCAAAAGCCAATCTCAATCCAAACGATTTCCTAACCCGGAGGTGGCAAGTTGTAAAAGAGTAGAACATGGGGTTAGGAAATTCTAGATCGAGTTAGAGCGTCTCGCCCTAATCTTCTAACTGTCAGGGTTAGAAGGCGGAAGACAAATCAGATTATCATCCAACGTAATAATCAGACCTTTCGAGCGCAACTTACCCATTAAGCGAGTAACGGTTACCCTCGTAGAACCAATGGCGCTACCAATTTGGGCATGAGTGAGCGTCCAAGGCAAATAATATCCCTGTTCGCAAACTTCACCATACTCTTCAATTAATAAGGTCAAAAAGCCCAACAGCCGATCGATGGTGCGGCGTTGACCCATGGTTCCCAGCCACAACAGTTTACGCTGATTTTGATAACGGAAAGCTTCCATCACTTCACGACGGAAATGGGGCCAATTATCCAAATCATGCCAATACATCCACAAAACCGTGGTTTTATCCACGTGGGCATAACTGGAAATTGTAAAGGGAGATTGGGAGACAATTTCAAACGGTTGACCTGCTCCCACGAACCCTAAAAAGGATTCATCTGGACTGAGATTATCGGGATCGTTGTTGGCACTCAACCGAGCGACTAAACTGGGCGTTTTAGTGGATGCACTAATCTGGGCGCTGACCAGCCGAACGGAACCGCGCTGTACCAGATAGAGCAAACCAGGACGGACAGGAATTTTATCATCCTTGTTAAAGGTGCGGGTGCGATAGTGATCTTGCGCCCAATCAATAATTCTCTGCCAGGTAAGAAACGGACGAGATGTTGAAGATTCGGATTCTGGAGACACTGAAAACATATGGTTAGAAATTGTGAAAGAATAACAAAGACAACCAGTGATTTGTTGCTAGATTCAAGCATACCCTGTTTCTAGTAAAAATGATCACGCTTTAGCCTGAGGCTATGGTTTCTGTTATTGGCTATCTAGTTTATCATAACGGTAGCAAAAACTACTTTTTTATGATCAAAACTTTATCGATGTAAGAAAAATGTATGGTAATGATTGATAATTGGCCATCAAGCCACTGGGTGATGGTAGGATTACTGATCGGATTTGCGATCGCTCATAGCGGACTCGCCAGCCTTAGACCTTGGGGAGAACAGAAAATTGGCGCAAGGCTGTACCGGGTAGGCTTTGCCTTAGTGAGCATTCCCTTTGCCGTGGTGTTGATTATTTACTTTTTCAACCATCGCTATGATGGAATACAACTGTGGCAAGTGCAGGGAGTGCAAGGAGTCCGATCTCTCGTTTGGATTTTGTCAGCGATTTCTTTTCTATTTTTATATCCAGCCACATTTAATTTACTCGAAATTGCAGCGATCGCCAAACCGGAAGTTCATCTCTACGAAACCGGAATTATCCGCATCACCCGACATCCCCAAATGGTTGGTCAAGTAATCTGGTGTATTGCCCATACCCTCTGGTTAGGCACAAGCTTTACCCTAATCACCTCCCTAGGCTTAATTCTCCATCATCTCTTTGCTGTCTGGAATGGGGATCGCCGTCTGTACAACCGCTATGGCAAAGCTTTTCTAGAAGCCAAAGAGCGTACTTCTGTGATGCCATTTGTGGCAATTATCCAAGGTCGTCAAACCTTAGAACTCCAAGAATTTGTCCGTCCGTCCTACCTCGGCGTACTTCTCTTTATTGCCCTCCTCTGGTGGGCTCATCCTTGGCTCATGCAAGCCACCCTTAAAGTTCCCCTTTGAGTTGAGGATAGAGGGATCGGGACACACGGGGACTCAGGGACGCGATGAAATAGAAACGATTCTCTATTCCCTTAAACTGCGTTGCTCAATCCAACCCAAATCGGTGTAGCATGATCCCAAGAGCAAGTATAAGAAATCCAGATACTAAGAACGGCATAATTATGGTGGTACAAATCAGTGAACGCGCCTTTAGTCACGAAGTCCTCGATGCTCAAACTCCGGTATTAGTCAACTTTTGGGCCCCTTGGTGTGGAATTTGCCGACTGCTAAACCCAGTTTTAAATCGATTCCAAACCGAATGGGGACAAACCATTAAAGTGGTTTCTATTAATGCCGATCAAAGCCTTAAACTCGCCAATGCCTACCGACTGCGAACTTTGCCTACGGTAATTTTGTTCAATCAAGGTCGAGTGCAAAATCGTATTGAAGGCTTCCATAGTGCAGAAGACTTATACCGACAACTGGAAGTTAGCTTATCTGGAACCAGGGTGGCTGATGCCATTGATCTTGAAACCAGTCGCTAACTCCTTTTTTGGAGTAGAGATAGAGTAAATTCGTTTTAGAATGAGGCATTGATAGGGGCAAACAGCCGTTTACCCCTACATTGCGCGTTTTTACTCTCTTGTAAATAAACGAGCGCTATACTGAAAGGTTACAAGTATTAAGCAACGAAAAACCCATTTATGACTGAGCATTACCGGATTACGTTACTTCCAGGGGATGGCATTGGCCCAGAAATTATCGCTGTGATGGTGGAGGTCTTGAAGACGATCGCCCCCAAGTTTGATTTAGAGTTTAACTTTCAAGAAGCGCTCATCGGTGGTGCGGCGATCGAGGCAACAGGTAGTCCCCTTCCAGAAGAAACGCTCAACACTTGTCGTCAAAGTGATGCGGTTTTGCTGGCAGCTATTGGGGGGTATAAATGGGATAATTTGCCTCGTCATCAAAGACCGGAAACCGGGCTATTGGGTCTGCGATCGGGTTTAGGGTTGTTTGCGAATCTGCGGCCGGCAACTATTTTACCCCAACTGATTGATGCTTCCACCCTGAAACGAGAAGTTGTGGAAGGGGTCGATATTATGGTGGTGCGTGAATTAACCGGTGGAGTCTATTTTGGCGAACCCAAAGGCCTTTTTGAGACCGAAACGGGACAAAAACGGGGCGTAAATACCATGGCCTATACCGAAGGGGAAATCGATCGCATTGCGAAAGTAGCGTTTGAAATTGCTCAAAAACGGAAGAGTCAACTCTGTTCTGTGGATAAAGCTAATGTTCTAGAAGTTTCGCAGCTTTGGCGCGATCGCGTGACGGCTATGGCTTCTGACTATCCCGATGTCCAACTCTCTCACCTTTATGTAGATAACGCAGCGATGCAACTGGTGAGAGCGCCCCAACAATTTGATACTATGGTTACTGGTAATTTATTTGGTGATATTCTCTCCGATGCCGCCGCCATGCTAACCGGTAGTATTGGCATGTTACCCTCAGCTAGTTTAGGCGCATCGGGCCCTGGAGTATTTGAACCCGTTCATGGATCGGCCCCCGATATTGCTGGACAAGATAAGGCTAACCCCCTCGCTCAAGTTCTCAGTGGGGCGATGATGTTACGCTATGCGTTTAACCAACCTCAAGCAGCAGAGGCGATCGAAGATGCGGTACAAACGGTTCTCAATCAAAGCTATCGTACGAGCGACATCATGTCTGAAGGACAAAAATTAGTTGGATGTCGGGAAATGGGAGAAGCCTTGCTCAGAGCGCTATCCTGAGATGGGATGGGGGGAATGGAGGAATAAAAACCCAACAAAAAAACAATTCCGTTTCTCCCTATCTTCCCTATCCACACACTAGATTTCCCCCGACCTGTGTTACTCAATCCAATAAGTTTAGATAAGTAAAAACTCACTATTTCCTTGACACTCCTTTAGGTTTTAAGTGAGCCTTGCAAGTAAGACGAATATGCATAACTATCCATAATTTCTCTGTTAATAGTAAGTTATGTTTTTCTCAAGAACTTCCCCGCCTGAATGTTGAAAGAACAACTCGCAATCTTTTGGATATAACTCAAAAATATGAGTTGTTTCTGCATTACTTATCGTCACGATCTCCATGAAACCACTGCCGATCGCATTTTCCTCATTGACATAACTGCCATTGGTAGATAGGTTCGTGTGAATGGTGAAGTCATTCTCGCTCCCCTGGTAGACATTTTGCCCCGGTTTTGAATCAAGACTATGGAAATGAGGGGTGAGTCCCATAGCGATCCTCAGCGTAAAGATATGTTAGCGTTGACATGAGGCAAAGTTTTTGTCGATTCAGGATCTGAACTTAGGAGTTTTGCAAAAAACTCGATTTTTCTTCCAAAAATCCTGTGTTTTATTCAAAACCAAAAAGTTAGGATGAACATCGATTTACAAGAGTTTTTTGATGCTTGCGATCCCAGTAAAACGTTGATGATGGGCAGGATCGGCGATCGCCGCTACTATATCGATTTTAGCTCAGTGCGCGGGGGGAAAATTATTGAGGCTCTCAAACGAACCATTATTCGCTTGTCTCCCAACAAACCAACTTGTCAGCTTTTTACCGGTCATATTGGCTGTGGTAAATCAACAGAATTATCCCGCCTACAATCAGAACTCGAAGGCGACGGGTTTTATGTCATTTACTTTGAATCCACCCAAGATTTAGACGAAAATGATGTCGATATTACCGATATTCTCTTGGCGATTGCTCGTCAGGTGAGTGAAACTTTAGAACAGCAAAAAATTGAACTGCAACCCAAAGGATTTAAGTCCTTTCTCAATGAAATCTGGGATTTTTTACAAACCCCTGTCATTGTTTCTGGAGAAGCAGAAGTTCTAGGCGCAGGAGTCAAAGCCAGTACAGAAGGGGAATTTGAGGTTTCGTTGCCGGTGGGGATTGGTAAAATCACCGCTAGAGCCATGGATAGTCCCAAGTTGCGATCGCAACTGAGACAGTATCTAGAACCGCAAACTAACCGCATCTTACAATTCATCAATGATGAAGTCCTGAGTGTGGCGATCTCCCAACTCAAACACCGGGGATATAAAGGTCTGGTCGTCATTATTGACAATCTTGACCGGGTGGAAAACCGGGAAATTTCCACGTCCGGCCGACTGCTCCCTGAATACCTGTTTGTCGATCGCGGCGAACAACTGCGAAAACTCAACTGCCATTTAGTCTACACCCTCCCCCTTTCCCTCGTCTTCTCCAATGACTGTGAAACCCTAAAAAACCGCCTGGGGGGAGGACTCGATCCCAAAGTCTTACCCATGGTTCCCGTCTGTAACCGAGATGGAACTGTATGCACCAGTGGTATGGAATTACTGCGGCAAATGGTACTTGCTAGAGCTTTTCCCGATGTTTTCCCTCAACATCGCCTAGAACTCGTCACCCAAATCTTTGAAGAACCGGCAAGCCTTGATCGCCTCTGTTGGGTAAGTGGAGGTCATGCGAGGAACTTATTGGGGATTTTGTATCGCTGTATCCAAGAAGAAGACCCTCCGATTAGTAATATAGTTCTCGAACGGGCCATTCGCGAAGCCCGCGATCGCCTACTTTTAGCCGTTGACGATCATGAATGGGAGTTACTCTTTCAAGTGGTTCAAGAACAAAATCTCAAAGGAGAACGGGAATATCAAACCCTCCTGCGCAGTTTATTTGTATTTGAATATCAAGATCATCGCGGTCGCTGGTTTGGACTCAATCCCCTCTTAGCAGAAACCCAACGCTTTAAGCAATGGCAAGCTCAAGAAGCCAGCAGAATTTAAGACAAAGACAACGGGTTAAGAGGTAAGGGGAAGATATCCGTCGTAGGACGATGAAAGAAAAATGGTATCAGACTTAGATTGAAAATAGCAGTTAATGCAGGATACACCAGAACTAGAAAATGAGCGATCGCTCAAAACCCTAGCTCGTACCTTAAAATTACGGCGCGGCAAATTTACTCTGATCCAAGCTTCCTGTAATTCCGTCAGCTTACGCACCCAACTCTTACATCGGCTCACCCAAGAATATCAGGTTAACACTCTTAGTATTACCCTCCCCCAACATGCCACCGGGTTTCATACCGCTGTTCTGAAAGCCATTGAAGGACAATCTCCCGATGCCTTAATGATTTTAGGTCTAGAATCAGTCAGCTCAATTTCTGAGCTGCTGATTTCGGCCAATCAAAAACGGGATCAAATTCGCCAAAGCTTTGTCTTTCCCATTGTCCTCTGGGTAACCGATGGTATTTTACGTCATCTAGGCAGATTAGCCTCAGATATCAACAGTTGGAATCCGCCACCCATTCGCTTCACAATTTCTGAAGCAGATATCCTCAAGTTTTTATCTGAAGAATCCCATACTTTATTTGAGTCATTACATTATCCAACCTCCTATTGCTCTTCCTCCATACATCACCTCGATTTAGACTTACTCAGTAAAGAGATTCAACGCATTTATCCTAAACTAACACTGGAATTGCAAGCAAAATTTGAGTTTATGCTCGCTCAACTTCAGTGTTCCAAAGCTCAATTCGATCGGGCCATTGATACCCTATGCAAAAGTCTCAAGTCTTGGCATCAATTATCGAATATTAGAGCACAAGGGTTTGTCTTATTTAATTTGGGATTAGTCTATTTAGAAAAATCTAAAGTCAAAGAATCGAAGGAGAAAGGCTCTAATCATCAATTATCCCAAGAATATTTTCACCAAGCTTTGGACTGTTTTAAGACAGTAAATCAGCCAGACTTGATGGGAGTAGTTCTAAGCTACTTGCAAACCATTTTACAGAATTCAGAGAACTGGGAAAATCTCAAATCTATTACTGAAAAAGCTCTGAGCATTCATCAATTCTATGGATCGAGCCTACAACTTGCTCAAGATTATGGCTATTTAGCACAAGTCGCCTTAGAAAATCACTATTGGAAAGAAACAAAACTTCTTGCGCAACAAGCGATTCAGAGATTAGAATCCAATCCTAATCCAGGAGACACTCTCAAAAATGAGCTGTCTAGATTTTATTTTTTAAGGGCAAAAGCAGAAATTCAATTACAAGAATTTCAAGGGGCGATTACTCGGCTCGAAGAAGCGAGAAAAAATTGCATTCCAAAATCATCTACCCAGCTTTACAGTGAGATTTTGGAGGAATCAATAAAACTCTATTGGCAGGATAAAAATTACTTAAAATCTTTTAGTTTTAAGATAGAAAAGCGCTCCATTGAAGCCCAATATGGTTTGCGGTCTTTTATGGGGGTGGGTAGATTTCCTAAGCCGAAAAGAATTACCCATTTAGATATTACCTCACACAATACCAAAACAACACGCGAAATTGTATCGGCTTCTGGAAGACAAGAAGATATTGATAACTTGTTGACCCGGATGGAACGACGAGACCGTAAACTTACGGTAATTTATGGCCCCTCTGGAGTTGGCAAAAGTTCTTTACTACAAGCGGGTTTAGTGACGGCCCTCAAACTGAGTTCTTTTGAAGGGAATAATTACTTCCCGATTTTAATTCAAGTTTATCATCATTGGCAAGAAGATTTTAGTCTTCAAATTAGAGCCATTAGCCCTACTTGCAGCGCTATTTTACAGCGACTTGAGGAAATGACTCAACACTATCAAATTCCAGTTTTATTGTTCGATCAATTAGAGGAATTCTTCCTGCATTATTCCGATCGCAATAAAAGGCAAGAATTTTATGATTTTATCCAAGCTTGTCTGAGGATTTCCTATGTAAAAATTGTACTTTCTATTCGAGAAGATTATCTCTATTATCTCTTGGAATTAACTCGATATACTGATTTGGGGGAATTAGATAAAAATTATGAAGATATTTTATATTACCTGGGTAATTTTTCACCTCCAGAAGCAAAGGCGATTATTGAGTATCTTACCAATCGCTCTTCCACTCCCTTAGAGCCATCCTTAATCGATCGGCTGGTTGAAGACTTAACCACAGAACAAGAAGAAATTCGCCCGATTGAACTGCAACTGATCGGCGCTCAACTGGAAAATCAAGGCATTATCACCTTGCGTGATTATCAAAGGCTCGGTAGTAATCCCAAAGAAGTATTAATCGATATCTACTTAGATGAAGTGGTGCGCGATTGCGGCCCGGAACAAGAGGCGATCGCCGAATTAGTGCTATACCTGTTAACCGACGATCAAAATACCCGTCCTCTGAAAACCCAAGCCAGCTTAGAAAAAGCCTTAGAGCAAAAAGGCGATCGCCTCAACTTAGTCTTAGAAATCTTTGTCAAATCCGGTTTAGTCCTCCATCTATCTGGAGAACTCGACAATCATTATCAATTGGTTCACGATTATTTAGTCCCCTTTATTCGCCATAAAAAAGGAGCGCAACTGCTAGCCGATCTAGAACAGGAGAGACAACAACGGCAAAAAAGCGATCGCCGCTTCCTCCTTGGAATGCGAACCGCAACCATCATTTCCCTGATCCTCACCGGACTCGCCATGCTCTTTGCTGGAACTGCCAATTACCAACAACAACAAGCCTTCAAACAACGTCAGATTGCCGAAAATAACGCCATCTCTGCCCTAGAACAAAGTATCATCGCCCAATCCACCACCGCCAGAACCTTAATGCGATCGACTTCTGGACAACAACTCGAAGCCCTCGTCACTGCCCTAGAAGCAGCCGCCCAACTGCGCCAGCATCCCCGCTTAAAATCAGGCAACGTTACTCATCACGTCATCAATAGTCTCGCCAACGCTATCTACAACCTCAAAGAATTCAATCGCTTAGAGACCCAAAGCATTATTTATCATGTCAACTTTAGTCCTAATGGCCAATTCATTGCCACGGCTCAAAATAATGGTGCAGTCAAAATTTGGCAGCAAGATGGTACTCTATTAACCACTCTCAAAGGTCATCAAGACCGAGTTTATTGGGTCAGTTTTAGTCCGGATGGTAAATGGATGGCTTCTGCCAGCATTGATCGCACGATTAAACTTTGGGATCTGGCTAACTTTTCTGCAATTAAAACGTTCCACGGACACCAAGACCGCATATATAACGTAACCTTTAGTCTGAATAGTCAATTCATTGCCTCTAGCAGTCGGGATGGAACCGTTAAACTTTGGAATTTAGAGGGTAAAACCCTCCTCACTTATCGTCGTCATCGAGATTCTGTAGAATCGATTAGCTTTAGTCCGGATGGACAATTACTCGCCTCTGCCAGCAACGATCGTACGGTAAAAGTTTGGACAATAACGGGCAAACACCGCCTTACTTATCGAGGTCATCAAAGTGCTGTAACGTTCGTGCAGTTTAGTCCGGATGGCAAATTTCTCGCTTCTGCTGATGCAAATGGATTGATTAAACTCTGGAATTTGCACGGTCAAGAGATTGCCACTCTCAAAGGCCATCGGGATACAGTTTTAGGATTGAGTTTTAGTCCTGACGATCAAATTTTGGCTTCTGGAAGTCGAGATAAAAACATCATTATATGGAATATGAAAGGAGAAGTTATTTCTACTATTTCTGGTCATAATGATTGGGTCAATAGTGTCATGTTTAGTCCTGACAGC
Source organism: Roseofilum sp. (assembly GCF_982964205.1). Classification (NCBI taxonomy): domain Bacteria; kingdom Bacillati; phylum Cyanobacteriota; class Cyanophyceae; order Desertifilales; family Desertifilaceae; genus Roseofilum; species Roseofilum sp. The sequence goes on from NZ_CEZBFX010000020.1 coordinate 20,753, forward strand.
CAAACCCTCGCCTCAGCGAGTGCCGATGGTATGGTGAAGTTATGGAAACTTCAGGGGAGTGACTCAAGAATTTTTAAGGGTCATCAAGATAAAGTCTATACCGCTCAATTTACTCCCGATCTCCAGTCCATCATCTCCAGCAGTGCTGATGGCAGTATCCGGTTATGGAGTGTCCAAGAAGGAAAGGAATTGGCCACCTTAGTGCAAGAGCAAGAGAGAATCTATGGACTTGATGTGAGTCCAGATGGGCAGAGGATCGTTTATGGCAGTCGAGATGGAACCGTAAGATGGCGATCGCTCCACGATAGTACCACTCGTACCTTCAGAGGTCATCAGGAGATGGTACTTGATGTCGATTTTAGTCCAGATGGTCAAACTATTGCCTCTGCCAGCTTAGATCGAACTGTCAAATTATGGGATCTAAACGGAAAAAATATTGCTACCTTTTCGGGTCATAGTGAGGGCGTACAAGCGGTTCATTTTAGTCCAAATGGGCAATTGATTGCTTCTGCCGGAAATGAAAATCTGATTAAAATTTGGACATTAGATGGCTCGGAATTGGCAACATTTAGAGGTCATAAAAGTACGATTTTCAGTGTCAGTTTTAGTCCCGATGGCAATTTGCTAGCCTCCGGAAGTCGAGATAAAACTGTGAAACTTTGGAAATTAGATGGGACATTAGTCAATACATTTGAAAATCATACCGCTCCAGTGATTAGCGTCAGCTTCAGTCCTGATGGTCAAATGATTGCTTCTGCCAGTGATGATAAAACTGTAAAAATTTCCCGACTTAATGGAGAAGAAATCATGACATTAGAAGGCCATACGGATTGGCTCAATGAGGTTAGTTTTAGCCCTGATGGTCAATGGATTGCCTCTGCAAGTCATGATGGTACCGTTAGACTTTGGCGGTTTAATTATGATTTAGACTATTGGTTCGATCGCGGCTGTGCCTGGCTAAAAGATTATTTGCACCATCAGCCTTCCCGCTCTGCTGCTTTGTGTGAAAATCCCTGAGCCATGTAGTGAATTGGCGATCGCGATATTGTCCCCCATAAATTCTGATAGCCCGAAATATTCTAGAATTATCTCATTCTGCGCGTCCCCGCGTCTCCCTATTCCCCATCCAAACCTGATAAAATAATCAACATTGACCCTTCCCAGTACTAGAAAGTATGTCAGCCACTTCCTCAGCCTACAAAATTACTTGGGAAAAACTACCGGACGACTTCCAACTCCCTGACGATCCTGTGGATAATATTCATCAACCCGCCCTAGCTGCTGCCCTAACTGAGAGTTTAGACCAAGCCGGTAAATTAGCCGAAAGTGCCCTAACGCCAACCAACTATGGCATCTGTGCTACTGTCAATGGCAAAATGGTGGTTAAAGCTCCTGATTGGGCTTATATCCCCCAAATCCGAGTTGAGCGTCCAGAGGTGATCCGCAGTTATACCCCAAACTTACAAGGCGATCGACCTGTTCTTGTCCTAGAATTTTTATCGGATACTGACGGGGGGGAATATTCGATAAAATCCACCTATCCCCCAGGTAAGTATTTCTATTACGAGCAAATCTTGCAAGTGCCCAACTACGGCATTTTTGACCCAAAAACGGGAGAATTAGAACTCTATTGTTTGGGCAACCAGCAACGCTACGATCTGAAGTCACCTAATCTAGAAGGGCGATTTTGGATACCCGAAATGGGTTTATACTTAGGAGTGTGGCAAGGTTGTCGAGAAAACCTAGAGAGCTATTGGCTACGCTGGTGGGATGAACAGGACAATCTATTGCTGTGGGGGACAGAAAAAGTGGAGCAAGAACGGCAACGGGCTGATGCTGAACGACAACGAGCCGAATCAGAGCGCCAACGAGCTGATGCTGAACGATCGCGAGCCGATCGCCTAGCCGCCCAATTACGAGCCGCCGGTATTGAAATTAACGAATAATTAATCGTATTAATAATCCTGTGAAATTTGCTTTATCTTCTATCCTCGTTCTGAGTGCCATAACGATCGCCGCTCCTCCGGTCACTAATGCTAGTATCTTTATTGCCTATCCTCGCGATCGCCATGAAACCACTGCCGATCGCATCTTCCTCATTGGTACAGCTCCAGTTGGAGGAGAAGTGAAGGTGAATGGTCAAGTCATTTCTCGTTCTCCTCAAGGGCATTTTGCCCCTAGTTTTCCCTTGGAAATGGGAGAGAATACCTTTACCCTGCGCCATGGAAATCAGGAAAAGCAGATCTCTGTGTTCCGAAAATCTGCCCTTCCCCCTGCTCCCGTGGGTTTGAATTTTGCCCAGGGATCGCTAACACCAGGAGTAAATATCGCTAAACCTCCTGGAGAACAAGTGTGTTTTTCGGCTGTTGCTCCCACCCCAGCCACCGTCACGGTTACCCTCGGACAACAAACCCGACCCTTAACCCCCCTCTCCACCCTGCCCCAACTGCCGCCCAATTCTGCGGTTCTCACCGGAGAAAACCAACCGACAACTGTTGCAAGTACCACCTATAAAGGCTGTGCGACGCTTCCCCTCACCTCAGAAGCACAAAATTTAGGTCAACCCCAATTTACCCTCACGCTTAACGGTCAAACCCTAACCCAAGCAGCTCCGGGAACCGTATCTATTCTTTCTCCTAAGCAATTTGAAATTGCGGAAGTGACTGCTGAAAATGGAGTTGCTCGTACAGGTCCAAGTACCAACTATTCCCGGTTAACCCCCCTTCCACAAGGAACCCGCGCCACAATTACGGCTGAAGAAGGGGAATGGCTCAGATTAGACTACGGTGCATGGATCAAACGAGAAGACACACGAGTCTTTTCTAGTGCAGCTCCTCCTGTTTCTCTCATTCGCAGCATTCAGGGTCGTCAAACCTCTGGATGGACGGAAATTGTATTTCCCCTGCAAGTCCCAGTTCCCGTTAGTATTCAGCAACGCCAAAATAGTTTAACCCTGAGTTTGCACAATACTACCGCTCAAACCGATACCATTTATCTCAATGATGGCCCCTTAATTGAGCGCCTCGATTGGGAGCAAGTTTCACCGACGCGCATTGACTATACATTTGCCCTCAAAACCGAGCAACAATGGGGCTACAAGCTTCGTTATGAGGGCACAACCTTAATTTTGTCCTTGCGTCATCCTCCCCAGCCTTCTCGCTCATCCTCTCAACCCTTGCAGGGCATGAGGATTTTACTCGATCCCGGCCATGGGAGCGAGAATGACTTGGGCGCAAGGGGGCCAAACGGATATCCAGAAAAAGATGTGAATTTAGTGGTCTCTAAGCTGCTGCGGGATGCTCTGCAAAAACGGGGAGCAACGGTGTTGATGACCCGCGAAGGGGATGACGATCTCTGGCCCCACGACCGGGTGGAGATCATTGAAGCGCAGGAGCCAGATCTAGCCTTGAGTATCCATTACAATGCTCTGCCCGATGCCGGAGATGCAGAGAATACGGCTGGAATAGGCACGTTTTGGTATCATCCCCAGAGCCATGGTTTAGCGGTGTTTTTACATCAATATTTGGTGGATGAACTCCAGCGGCCCTCTTATGGGGTGTTTTGGAACAATTTGGCTTTGACTCGTCCGGCGATCGCTCCTTCCGTTCTGTTAGAGTTGGGCTTTATGATTAACCCCCGAGAATTCGAGTGGATCGTCGATCCTCAGTCCCAACAAGAGTTAGCAGACACTCTCGCCGATGGTATTGTCGTTTGGGTTACTCAAACCGACAAGCCCTAGGGAGATCGGCAGACAGAGGGGAATATTCCGATAGCAATATTTCTTTAAGAAATGTGTCACAGGGGACACAAACCTGATACATTGACCGAGTATCGGTAAATGATTTTGAATTGAGTGACGTTATGAAAGTCCTGGTTATTGGTGGTGACGGCTATTGTGGGTGGGCTACCGCACTTTATCTGTCTGACCATGGTTATGAAGTAGGGATTCTGGATAATCTCGTGCGTCGTCATTGGGATCAACAGCTTTGTGTTGAGACCCTGACACCGATCGCACCGATTCAGCAACGGTTACGCAAATGGCATGAATTAACCGGCAAAACCATCGATCTGTTTATTGGCGATATCAACAATTATGATTTCCTGATTCGCTCTTTGCGTCAATTTCAACCGGAGGCGATTGTTCATTTTGGGGAACAGCGATCGGCTCCATTTTCGATGATTGACCGCGAACATGCGGTCATGACTCAAACGAATAATGTGGTTGGAAACTTGAATCTTTTATTTGCAATGAAAGAGGAGTTTCCTGAAACTCACTTGGTGAAATTGGGAACCATGGGTGAATATGGAACGCCCAACATCGATATTGAAGAAGGCTATATCGAGATTAACCATAATGGACGAAAAGATACTCTTCCCTATCCGAAGCAACCGGGAAGTTTCTATCATCTCTCGAAGGTTCATGATAGCCACAATATCCATTTTGCCTGCAAGATTTGGGGTTTGCGAGCCACAGACCTGAACCAAGGGGTGGTTTATGGAGTATATACGGAGCAAACCAAACGGGACGAGCTGCTGATCAACCGTCTCGATTATGATGGTGTATTCGGAACGGCACTCAACCGGTTCTGTATTCAAGCGGCGATCGGTCATCCCCTTACGGTTTATGGTAAAGGTGGACAAACGAGAGGCTTTTTAGATATCCGCGATACGGTTCGCTGTATTGAAATTGCGATAAATAATCCTGCCAATGCGGGTGAATTTAGAGTCTTTAACCAGTTCACTGAAATGTTTAGCATTAGTGATTTAGCAGTCATGGTTGCTAAAGCAGGTAAACACCTCGGATTATCGGTGGAAATTAACTACCTGGATAATCCCCGTGTAGAATTGGAAGAGCATTATTTTAATGCTAAAAACACCAAGCTTAAAGACTTGGGTTTAGAACCGCATAATTTAGAAGAGTCCCTGCTTGATTCTTTGATTAATGTGGCTCAAAAATACAAAGGTCGAGTGGATGAGAGTCAAATTCTTCCTAAAGTCTCTTGGCGGCGGAATTAATTTGTTCAGCCCCCCATTATTAGTCATATCATATCCGTCTAGTCAGTTAGGATAAGTCATTGCGAAGGTCGCGAAGGGGAATGAAGCAATCTTCCCAATTTTGGTAATCTTGGCGATTGCTTCCCTCCGATCGCAATGACAATGGTTTAAGAGGGCATGATATCACCCATTACCCGATTGATGGTTTTTCGATATTGTTCTAGAACTGTGCTTTTTTATGAGAATTGCTCTATTTACAGAAACGTTTTTACCCAAAATTGATGGTATTGTTACTCGTCTGACGCAAACGGTCGATCATCTGCAACGGTTGGGCGATCGCGTATTGATCGTTTGTCCGGAGGGAGGACTGACGGAATATAAGGGTGCTAAAATTTATGGGGTATCGGGAATGCCGTTGCCTTGGTATCCAGAGTTGAAGATGGCGTTTCCACGACCAGCAATTGGGGAGGCAATCGCCGATTTTAATCCCGATTTGATTCATGTGGCTAATCCTGCGATCCTGGGTTTAGCAGGACTTTATTACGGTAAGAAGTTTGATATTCCCTTGGTGGCTTCTTACCATACCCATCTGCCCCAATACTTGCAACACTACGGGTTAGGCATGTTAGAACCCCTGTTATGGGAGTTGCTTAAAGGGGCCCATAATCAAGCCGATCTCAACCTCTGTACCTCTAGTGTGATGGTACAGGAACTGGTTAACCACGAGATTGAACGAGTGGATTTATGGCAGCGAGGTGTCGATACGGAACTGTTCCATCCCAGTTTAGCTTCTAGAGAAATGCGCGATCGCCTTTCCCAAGGCCATCCGGATAGTCCCCTCCTCCTCTACGTCGGACGATTAGGTGCAGAAAAAGAAATCGATCGCATTAAACCTGTCCTTGAAAGTATCCCCGATGCGCGGTTAGCACTGGTGGGTGATGGCCCCAATCGAGCTGTTTTAGAAGAACATTTTGCTGATACTCCCACCCATTTCGTCGGTTATCTGCGCGGCCAAACTCTTGCTTCTGCCTTCGCTTCGGCTGATGCTTTTATCTTCCCCTCCAGCACCGAAACTCTCGGTCTGGTTCTCCTCGAAGCTATGGCTGCCGGTTGTCCTGTCGTCGCTGCGGGAACTGGCGGCATCACGGATATTGTTACCGATGGTGTAAACGGCTACCTCTTCGATCCAACCGATCCCCAAGGTGCGATTTCCGCTACCCAGAAATTACTCGATAATCAAGCCGAGCGCGATACTCTGCGCCAAAATGCCCGTCAGGAAGCTGAACGCTGGGGTTGGAGTGCTGCCATTCGTCAACTACACCGCTATTACCAAGCTGTAGTTAATACCCGGCAACCGCTGGCAGCTTAGAGTTGACTCAAAAAGGTGAGTAGGAGAGGGGTTTATATCTCTCTTCTATCATTTTCAGAGGTCGCAATCGCCGATCCAGCCAGAGTTCTAGAGTTCAGTCAAGGCTAGGGTTTTCCCAGAGTGACACAAGAGGGATAAGGTTTACTTTTTTATGGATTCCCGTACCCGTGCCACCTGTTTCGGGGCGTTAATTTTTTCCCAAAGTTCAATGGCTCGTTTAAAGTAATCTTGGCTCTGGGCAAGTTCTCCAGTTTCTTGATAGGTTAATCCCAGTTGATAGTAGGCTTCAGCGAGGTCACATTTTGCTCCCAGTTTCTCTAATATTTCGATGGATTGAGTGTGATACTTGCAAGCATCTTTATATTTTTTTTGTAGACGGCATAGTTCAGCTAATCGAGTCAAAACTTTACCTTTTACTTGAACATATTGTGTTTTCTCTGCATCCTCAAGTGACTGCTGGTATGCTATTTTTGACTGAGAATAATCCTGAAATATTTTATAGGTTTCTCCTAAGAAATAACTCTGTTGTACTATTGCCCAATCGCCTATATTATCCCAATATTGTTGATAATACTCTTTATGTTTATTAATCCATAACTGAGCCTGAGCAGTATTTCCTAAGTATGAATAAGTAGCCGCTAAAGCAAAAGAAGTCTCCACTAGGTAAAAGTATATATTATGTTGTCTTGCGTCTTCATAAACTGGATTCAGAATATCAAGTGCTTCTTCAATTTCTCCCAACTCTAAATAACATATGGCTTGACTAAATCTAGCGATACAATCTAGTTTAACATCCCTATTCTCTCCCTGAGACAATGCTTCTCTTGCTTGCTGATAAAATTTTATCGCTTCACGAATGTCCCCTAAAATCCAAACGCTTTCACTGAGGCTGACGTATAATATTGCTTTATTACATAAATTTTCAGTGTGTGGTAAAATCTTTCTAACGGCTGTGATGATTTGATGAGTATAGAGTCCTAATCTCCTGTTCAATTCACACAAAGTTTCTTGTTTATACCATTTTAATTGAAAAGGATATGGAGATATCCAATTGGCTTTCCTTGATTCCACAATAATCTCTACAGCACATTCATCATCAGGAATAGCAAAATAATGATGGAAGGCTTCAAAAGATTGTTTTAACTGATTAATATTGTCTACATACTCAAAAAGATTGCGCCAAAATTCTGCTGCTGTGCGGTTCGCTTGCTCCCAATCTTCGCTATCCTGCAACCGTTTAACTGCTTCTTGTCGAATTAAGGGATGTAACTTGTACTCTCGATTCACTCGCTCGACTAAACCCCGATCGCCTAAATCCCGAATTGCTTTTACTCCCTCATGCTCCACTATCCCCCACAATAAACACAATAACCCCTCTCTGGGAACCGTTGGCACATCTTGGAACCGAAAACATCCCATCCGATACAGCAGTTGGTAAGCTGTGGGACAAACTTCTTGCAGGCGGTTAAATTGTTCGATAATCAGATTTTCTATTGCCTGTTCTACGACTACTCCCTCTTGCGTGCGGTTAGATGTCCAGTAGTCGGCAATGCTGTGATCGTAATCGTCGGCAATGCGCGATCGCAACATCTTCATCGCCAATGCATTTCCCTGATACGCTTGGTGAATCTCCCCTAAAACCGACGTATTCGTATCTATAGCTTTCTGCTGAAAATACTCCTGCCAAGCTTCCAGACTCAAACGCTCTAACGGATACAGCGCTTCGCGCTGCTATGAGGTACATTGTCGATCGTAGATGTGAGTTGTCATTGCGACCGCAGGGAAGCAATCGCCAAGATTGGGTGATTTTGCGATTGCTTCATTCCACTTCGTTCCATTCGCAATAACTGATCTCAATGAGACTGTACTCCGTTACAGCGCAAAGCGCTGTATTTAATTGCCACTTCAATGCTTCCTTAACCAACCGAATAGATTCTCTGAATAGTCAAGTCTAATTTAGCCGCCAAATTAGGTACAGGAAGGCGACTGAGATAGGAGTAGATCGAACAACAGTGCTTCGATTTAAGCCTATTGTCGGAATCAGAAGCCAGGAAAAAATGTAAAGAACATTAAGCAAGCATAAATTTAGCTAATTTTGGTTCCATTCTCCACCTTAAAACCTGGTGTAATTAAAACTGTTCCTTGCTCTTCAGAAACCGCCGCCAGAACTAGCACTTCGGATTTGACTCCAGCTACTCGTTTGGGAGCAAAGTTCATCACACAAATGACTTGTTTATGGACGAGACTCTCTTTCGCGTAATTCTGCGTAATTTGGGCAGAACTGGTTTTGATGCCCAGAGTGCCAAAATCAATTTTGAGAATATAGGCTGGATTTTTAGCCTTTACATTATCTTCTGCTTGTAGAATGGTTCCTACTCGAAGATCCAGTTTGAGAAAATCAGAGAAATTAATTTCGGGAAACATAGTCAATTTAAGTATTTCTCTTCCACGTTGCCATCAATTGAGCCTTGAGAGGTAAGATGATTTTCTCTAAGTCCCTTATTAGCCGCCTGTTAAGCACACTTTTATAAAGAAAGGGGATGACGGGAGAGAACGCTTAACTATTTCCTCTAGTCCCCCATTCCCTGTAGGATGGTAAACTGCCCTTGAATTTTATAGGAGAACTTAGTTATGGATGATAGCTTAATGTTAATGATTCCCGGCCCTACTCCAGTGCCCGATCCGGTGCTATTGGCAATGGCGAAACCGACGATTGGTCATCGTAGTGGCGACTTTAGTTTGATTATGAAAGAGGTGACCGAAAATCTCAAGTGGTTGCACCAAACCCAGAATGATGTCCTCATTGTTGCCGGGAGTGGAACCTCGGCCATGGAAGCGGGTATTATTAACTTCTTGAGTGCGGGCGATCGCGTGTTAGTCGGTAGCAATGGTAAATTTGGCGATCGCTGGGCTCAAGTCGCTAAAGCCTATAACCTAGAAGTAGAGGTGATTAGCGCCGAATGGGGACAACCTCTCGATCCCGAACCCTTCCGGGAAAAACTCGAAGCAGATACCGAAAAGCAAATTAAAGCCGTAATTATCACCCATTCAGAAACTTCCACCGGAGTACTCAATGACTTAGAAACCATTAACCGCTACGTGAAAACCCATGGCGAAGCGCTGATTATGGTGGATGCAGTTACCAGTTTAGGCGCAATTAGCGTTCCCATTGATGAATGGGGGTTAGATGTGGTGGCATCCGGTTCCCAGAAAGGGTATATGATTCCTCCAGGGTTAGGATTTGTCTCCGTTAGTGCCAAAGCTTGGGAGGCTTATGAGAGCGCAACCTTACCCAAATTTTACTTAGATTTGGGCATGTATCGCAAAACAGCCGCTAAAAACAGCAATCCCTTTACCCCTCCTGTGAATCTATTTTATGGCTTGCAAGTGGCTCTACAGATGCTCAAAGATGAGGGTTTAGAGAATATTTTTAGCCGTCATGAACGGTCAAAAACCGCCATTCGGGAAGCCGTAAAAGCCTTGAATTTGCCCACGTTTGCCTCTGATGATGCGGCTAGTCCCGCAGTCACCGCAGTTGCACCCGATCGGGTAGATACCGAGCAAATTCGTTCCACGATGCGGAAACAGTTTAATATTGCCTTAGCTGGCGGACAAGACCATTTGAAAGGTAAAATTTTCCGTGTCGGTCATTTGGGATTTGTCGGCGATCGCGATATTCTCACCTGCATTTCTGCCCTCGAAGCCACCCTGCAAATTCTCGGCGATACCGGCTTTACTCCCGGTGCAGGAGTAACCGCAGCCGCGAAGGTTTTAAGTTAAAGTATTGCAGATTGTAGGGTGGGCAGGAGAAGTCTGCTATTGATTCAACTTCGCCAACTTTCTCCCCTACCCACCCTACCCACCTTGGTATAAGATATAATCAGTTAACTGTTCTCTAGATGGCATGAGCCTGTACCTTCGATGAACACTTTACACAGTAACCTTAAGTGCCTGGGAATCGCTGGCAAGGAGGATGGTCAATAACAATACGATTGACCATCCCTCCCCTAGTGTCACCCAGACCCTAGCAAAAATAAAACGACTACAAAGCGATCGCCAATATCGCGATACCCAAGGAACCTTCTTTATCGAAGGTGTGCGTAACTTTATCCGAGTGGCTGACACTCGCCTGAAAATAGAGACTATCCTTTACAGCGAAAAGCTTCTGATCGCCCCCTTAGCTCGTAAACTCGTACGCCAGTTGCGGCGCTCCGGAATTCCCACCGTGCGCCTCTCTCCAGAACAATTTCGCAGTATCTCGCAAACCGAGCGTGCTTCTGGCGTAGGGGCGATCGTTAAACAGCACTGGCTTCCCCTCAAGTCTACTACTCCCCATGTTGGACTCTGCTGGATCGTCCTCGATCTCATTCGATCTCCAGGTAACTTAGGCACACTCATTCGCACATTGGAGGCTGTTGGTGGTGCCGGGTTGATCCTCCTCAATCGCTCCGTCGATCCCTTTTCCCCAGAAACCGTGCGCGCAAGTATGGGGGCTTTGTTCCATCAGAAATTTATCCGTACCAATTATCGATGTTTGCAATCCTGGATACAACAGCATCAAGGTTGCATCATTGGTGCATCTCCCAATGGTGGGCAAAGTTTTCATCAATTTCACTATCCCCAAGCTACCTTATTATTCCTAGGAGAAGAACGGCAAGGACTCTCCGACCAACAGCGGGCCATATGCGACAATCTGGTTCGCATTCCCATGGTTGGTCAGGCTGACTCTTTAAATGTTGCTGTAGCCGGGAGTTTGTTAATGTATGAAGTCTTTCGGTCTCGAAACGCACAGGATCGGATTCAAGCTGACCCATTCTGATTCTGTACAATGTTGCACTTTTCGTTGTTGCCCTTTAGCGCTAAAGGGCAACAACGAAAAGAGTTTTCTAATACACTAAGTTTAGTGCCGTAGCGATAGTAGGGTATATCAGCGAAAACTAGGGAAGCACTTACTGAGAGTTGAAAACTGTACAGATGGCTTGATTCCACTTCATTCCATTCGCAATGACAGAGTCAACTGATTACTCGGACTTGAGATCAAAAAATCTTGCTCTCTTCCTATCCCCCCATCTCCCGTACTTTGAGAAAAGTCAAAGGGCTACCTCTGCAAGCGCTCCTCATACTGCTCATACACCGCCTTATCCAAGCGCTGGGCCTCTTCCCATAGCTTCTTCGCACCATCTGTATCGCCAGCTTGCGCCATGGCTAAACCCTGCTGTATGCGCAATTGAGCAATGTCCGTATCGCTCCAGACCAACCGCTCGCAAGTGCGGATGGCTTCTAAGGTAATCTCCCGTTCCTCTGGAGATGGCTCAAGGGAGGCATGAACCCATGAAGAATGGAGTCGCAATTTATCGCAACCTATCTCTAACCAATCTTGCCACGTTAGAACCCACTGCGGCAGGGGATTCTTCCAATCGCCAGAAATAGTCATCAAGCCATCAGGAGAAGTAATCCCAGGTCCATCGAGATCTCTTTTCACAATCGCTAAAGCATCTTCCGTAGCCAGATCCCACAGCCGAACTGTAGCATCTGTACCTCCAGAAACGACCTTGGAGCCATCGGGGGTCAGGGCAATGGTGAGGACGGAAACCCGATCGCCTTCCAGAACAGCTAAGGACTCTCTTGTAGCGATGTCCCACACCCGTATTGTAGAGTCCCAACTGCCAGAAATGATCTTGGAGCTATCAGGGGTAATCGCGATAAAGCCTGTCTGATTATCCGACACGATGAAGGACTCTCCTATTGCGATATCCCACATCCGCATTGTAGAGTCCCAACTGCCAGAAATGATCTTGGAGCCATTGGGGGTGATAGCGAGAGAAGTGACTCCCTTCTGATGACCCTCTAGGACAGCTAAGGACTCTCCTGTGGCAATGTCCCACACCCGTATTGTAGAGTCCCAACTGCCAGAAATGACCTTAGAGCCATCGGGGGTGATAGCGAGAGAAGTGACTCCCTTCTGATGACCCTCTAGGACAGCTAAGGACTCTCCTGTTGCGATGTCCCACACCCGTATTGTAGAGTCCTGACTGCCAGAAACAACCTTGGAGCTATCGGGGGTGATGACAATGGCATTGACAAAAGCCTGATGACCTTCCAGGACAGCTAAGGACTCTCCTTTGGCGATATCCCACACCCGCACTATAGAGTCCTCACTGACAGAAATGACCTTAGAGCCATCAGGGGTGATGGCAATGGCATCGACAAAAGCTTGATGACCTTCCAGGACAGCTAAGGACTCTCCTTTGGCAATATCCCACACCCGCACTGTATTGTCCCGACTGCCAGAAATGACCTTGGAGCCATCGGGGGTGATGGCAATGGCATCAACCCCCTCCTGATGACCCTCTAGGACAGCTAAGGACTCTCCTGTTGCGATGTCCCACACTCGCACCGTATCGTCCCAACTGCCAGAAATGACTTTGGAGCCATCGGGGGTGATGGCGAGGGAGGTGATTGTAGCCTGATGACCTAGAAACCGGTGGCGTTCAGGGTTAACTTGCACGGTTTCCGCTAAACTGGCTTTCACTTCGGGTAAGACCTGGCCAAGCTGGTGCTGAGTTCTTCCCGTTGCAGCAATGGCACGAGTTAGGGCGGCTACAGGTCGAGGTTTGGCTGCTACAAGGGCCTGGGCAAATAAGGCATCAGTTAAGGCATTAGTTCGCAGATCTGCCTTCACTTGCTTTCGCCAGGCCAGCACCCCAAACCCCCCGGCAGCGGCTACCAAAAAGGCTGCCACTGCCCCTTTGACTACTCGTCGGCGTTGCTTTTTTTGCTGCTCAGTATTCTGACTCATAACTAAAGATATCTCCTAAAACACTTCAAGGCTTTGATCGGGTTTTTGCACTACCATCAGCTAGGACAATGAAGTGCCATTTTGAGGCCATCACGGCTCCGAGTTTTGCGGTTAATTGTTAATTGATTAAGCGCTCCTCATACTGCTCATACACGGCCTTATCCAAGCGCCGAGCCTGTTGCCACAGTTTCTTCGCACCATCTGTATCGCCAGCTTGCGCCATGGCTAAACCCTGCTGTATGCGCAATTGAGCAATGTCCGTATCGCTCCAGACCAACCGCTCGCAAGTGCGGATGGCTTCTAAGGTAATCTCCCGTTCCTCTGGAGATGGCTCAAGGGAGGCACGAACCCATGAAGAATGGAGTCGCAATCGATCGCATCCTATCTCTAACCAATCTTGCCACGTTACTGCCTCCACCTTGGAGCCATCGAGGGTGAGGTGTCTTTCCAGAATCGCTAAAGAATCTTCCGTAGTTAGGTCCCACACCCGCACTGTCGGGTCTCCACCGGCAGAAATAATTTTTGAGCCATCGGGGGTGAGGGCAATGGAGCGGACAGTGTTATGTCCTTTCAGCACAGCTAAGGACTCTCGTGTCGCTAAATCCCACACCTGCATCGTAGAGTCGAAACTACCAGAAATGACCTGGGAGCCATTGGGGGTAAGGGCAATAGAGGTGACTAAATCCTCATGACCCTCCAGGACAGCTAAGGACTCTCCTGTTGCGATGTCCCAAACCCGCAGGGTATGATCGTCACTGCCAGAAATAATCTTCGAGCCATCGGGCGTGACGGCAATAGAGCTGACCTCATTGCTATGACCCTCCAGAACAGCTAAGGACTCTCCTGTTGCGATATCCCACACCCGGACTGTATTGTCCCGACTACCAGAAATGATTTTGGAGCCATCGGGGGTAAGGGCAATGGAGTAAACTACATCCTGATGACCCTCCAGAACAGCTAGGGACTCTCCGGTAGCTACATCCCATACCCGCACTGTAGAGTCTCCACCGCCAGAAATAATTTTTGAACCATCGGGGGTGAGGGCGATGGAAGTAGCCCAAAGCTGATGACCCTCCAGAACAGCTAGAGACTCTCCTGTTGCGATATCCCACACCCGCACCGTATTATCCCGACTGCCAGAAACAACCTTGGAGCCATCGGGGGTGAGGGCCATAGAGATAACCACACCCTGATGACCCTCCAGAACAGCTAGGGACTCTCCTGTAGCTAGATCCCACACCCGGACTGTATTGTCCCAACCGCCAGAAATAATCTTGGAGCCATCGGGAGTAAGGACGATGGAGCTGACAAAAGCCTGATGACCTTCCAGAACAGCTAAAGACTCTCCCGTAGCTAGATCCCACACCCGCACCGTATTGTCTTGACTGCCAGAAATCACCTTGGAGCCATCGGGGGTAAGGGCGATGGAGGTGATTATACTTTGATGACCTAGAAACTGGTGGCGTTCACGGCTGACTTGCACTGTTTCCGCTAAACTGGCTTTCACTTCGGGCAAGACCTGGCCAAGTTTGTCTTCGCTTATCCCTGTTGCAGCAATGGCAAGAGTTAGGGCGGCTACAGGTTTGGTTTCTAGAAGGGTCTGGGCAAATAACGCATCCGTTTGCAGCTCTGCTTCCACTTGCTCTCGCCAGGCTGGTACCCCAAACCCCCCGACGGCGGTTACCAAAAAGGCTCCTACAGCCACGGCCCCTTTTACCACCAGTCGGCGCTGCTTCTTTTGCTGTTCGATACTCTGAGGCATAAATAAATAGATATCTCCTAAAACCCTTAAAGCCTTTGATCGGATTTTTTCACTACCATCAGCATTGTAATTGAACCCAGTTTTACTTGCTACCCATGCTACCTACATTTTAAGAAACTGTTTTGACTGCTTTACTGTTGGAAGTTCTCGACAGAATTATCCAATTTTTCCCGATGTCTCTCTGATTTTGAAGGGGATGATCGAGCTGGAAAGTCCTTCAGAAGATGATAATTTAGAGGATGATAATACTGTTAGTAATTTACCGAAGATTGCTACGCGATCGCTGAAATTAGCGACGAAAACGATTTCTAAATCCCAGCGTTTATAAAGTTGATTACTTCTGCATCTCGAAGCGCTGTACTGCTTCGAGATGCACAAGGGTTATGGGTAATCGGAGTTTAATTCCATATCCAATGTATAGTTTTAATCTAAGCTTAGTTTTAATTTAACCGTAAAATATGGAATTGTTAATTTTTGGAGGTAACAAAATTTAGTAGGATGCGGGCAGGTTTGTGCGAGGAATAAAGCATGGCAATTGAATTAACGGTGATTGGAAGATACTCATCAGGGGTTATCGACGAAAGCGCTGCGGAGATTGTTGCCCACGATCCGGGAACCCAACGCCTGTTTGTGGTCAATGCTGAGAAAGCCGCCATTGATGTTCTGAATATTAACGATCCGACTAACCCAACTCTAACGTCAACGATCAATGTCAACACGATAGGTGCAGGAGCCAATAGCGTTGCGGTGGCGAATGGGGTGGTAGCTGTTGCCGTGGAAAATGCGGATGCAGTAACCCCAGGGGCGGTTGCTTTTTTTGACCCTAATGGCAATTTTCTCAATTCAGTCACCGTTGGTGTATTGCCAGATATGGTTACTTTCACTCCAGATGGGCAGAAAGTGCTAGTTGCTAATGAAGGGGAGCCGGGGAATACAGATCCAGAAGGTTCTATCAGTATTATCGATCTCTCCAGCGAGGTGGCTAATGCGACGGTAGCAACCGCAGATTTTACGTCTTTCAATGGCCAGGAAGATGACCTGCGAGCCGAAGGGGTGCGTATCTTCCCGAATAAAACAGTTGCTGAAGATGTGGAGCCGGAGTATATTGCGGTTTCGCCAGATGGAAGTACGGCTTTTGTGACGCTCCAGGAAAATAATGCGATCGCACAAGTTAATATCAGCACGGCTACCGTCCAAGACATTATACCCTTGGGTTTGAAAGACCACAGTCTTTCGGGCAATCGTTTAGATGCGAGCGATCGCGATGATGCAATTAATCTGCAAAATTGGCCGGTGTTCGGGATGTTTATGCCGGATTCGATCGCTGCTTTTGAAGCCAATGGCCAAACCTATTATGTGATAGCCAATGAAGGAGATGCTCGCGATGAAGATGAAAGGATTAAAGACTTAACCTTAGATCCCACAGCATTTCCTAATGCTGCAGAACTCCAGGAAGATGAACAGATCGGACGCTTACAAGTTTCCAATATTGATGGGGATACCGATGGTGATGGAGACTACGATCGCTTGTTTGCCTACGGAGCGCGATCATTCTCCATTTTGAACCAATCTGGCACTAGGGTTTATGACAGTGGCGATGACTTCGGGCGCATTACCTCCGAGCAGGTTCCCGCCCTTTTTAACTCTGGAACTGAGCTAGAGAATGGTAATATCGAGACGAGTTTTGACGGTCGCAGCGATAATAAAGGTGCAGAACCAGAGGCGATCGCCACAGGCGTAGTTGATGGTATCTCTTATGCTTTTATTGGCTTAGAGCGCATCGGCGGCATTATGGTCTACGACGTAAGTAACCCCACTGCGCCGAGTTTTGTTCAATACATTAATCCCAACGGCATAGATATCGCTCCCGAAGGATTGGCGTTTATCCCTGCTGCGGATAGCCCGAATGGTAATCCTTTACTGGCAGTAGGGAATGAATTCAGCGGCACGACAACGCTTTATGAAATTGCCCCAACTCCAGCGCCAGCACCACCTCCAAGTCCGAGTCCGAGTCCGGTTGTCGATCCAACTGCCCCACCCAGCGCCACACCAACCCCTTCAGTCAATATTGTGGTGGAAGTGGCTGGAGCATTTCAAGCGACTGTTGGTAATGACATCTTCTCCGGTACAGCCTCTAGTAATATCATCTTTGGTTTAGAGGGCAACGACCAAATTAATGCTGGCGCGGGTGATGATAATACCAATGGTAATCTTGGCGATGATACGGTCAATGGCGGTACGGGTAACGATACCTGTAATGGCGGTCAAGGCAACGACCAAGTGAACTGTGGTGATGGAAACGACCGAGGAAGTGGCGATCGCGGCAATGATATCGTCAATGGAGATGCTGGTCAAGACCAACTCACTGGCGGTGAAGCTGATGATACCCTGGATGGCGGTGCGGATAATGATGGCATCTTTGGCGGTCAAGGCAATGACCTGATCAATGGTGGCGCTGGCGATGATGTTATCAGTGGTGACTTCGGTACCGATACTCTCATCGGTGGTGCGGGTAATGATGTGTTTGTCCTCCGTACCAGCACCGCAGCAGCAACAGTCGCCGCCGCAGATGTAATTCTAGACTATCGTCCTGGCGATACCATTGGTCTAACTGGTGGCATTACTCCCAATGATCTCACGTTGACTGTGGAAAATGGCAATACGATTATCCAAGTCACCAATAATGGCGTAACCTCCGTCTTAGGTGTGGTAAATGGGGTATCTCCAGCCCAGTTGACCTTTAGCACTGCCAATATTCAGGTCAACATTACCGGTAATGTTTCGGTCACCAGTAGCGTCTTTGTCGGTGGTAGCCTTTCCGGTCAAGGGTTGGCCGTTGGTGCAACGGCATTTGCCAGCGTTGACTTTACGAACTCGTTGACCTTGGTCTAGCGCTCTGTTGTCCTGGAATGGGTGAATAGGGGAAACAGGGAACAGCAAAGCGGGTTTGGCATAATTCTAAGTTTAGTTAAATAGTGGTCATTGCAACTTCCCATTCCCTATTCTTAACCTTCTGCCACTAAATCCCACAGCACATCAATGCCTCCACCCACATATTCTGAATCTTGATGCTCGGAGATCCATTGCACAAGGCGTGGAATTAGATCGCGAGATTGTTTCCCAAACTCGCCCAAGGCAGAGGCAGCCGAGCGACGCACATCAGAATCCTCATCCTGAAGCCGCTCCAAGAGGAGATTAATTACAATTAATTCGGTGCTAATTCCGTATTCAGCTCATTCACCGCTTTGGGAACGCGAGGTTGGGTATTCTCTCTAGGGGGAAAATCAAATAAGTCCCGCAGAGCATCATCAACCTGTTCAAAGGCGATATTACCCGTTTCTTCAAAAACCCGGTTACCTTGGCGATCGAAGAGGATAGTTTGGGGCACTTTGCCCTTATAGTAGTAGGCTGGTTGAGTGGGGTCTGTACTCGCATCAAAGATAATTTGATCCACACTTAAAGGCACAAAATCAACAATTCGCCCATAATAAGCTTGAAGCTGAGAGACAACCGACGCATACTGCTTGCAATCTCGGCTATCATCAAGATAGAAGATTAATAAGGTCGCTCGATCTTGTTTTAGGGAATCTGCAAAGGCAACTCTAGGGGGAACCAGGGAACCATTGCCACCATAAAGGGCAAAAATGTTACCATCAAAAGTGTCTGCATTCATGCCAGCGATCGCCTGTGGTGTGCCCAAACCCAAGAGCCAAGTTACACAGAGTACCATCAGCAACAAACATCCACTCACAAACGTCTGTTTCCATCGATCGATTAAATTCAATAGCATTTTATTACGGATTCCCAAAACACTCAATGGATAAAGAACTATAGGATCAAACAAAGGCTACCATACTTTCGGTCTATTCTCCGAGAAAGTTAAGTCCCGTTCCCTAAGTTCTCTTAATTCCTGTTTCCATTGTTTATCATTTTCTTTTTTCCTATTCTTATGTTAACCATGACTCGCGATCATATTCAGAAGCTGGGAGCCTCTTTAAGACCCATTCGCCAGAATTTGTTAAAATTTGACGAACATCAGGGGATGCTACGCTTTTGGTATCAGGGAGAAGAGCCTTATTTTGATGTCTTTTTTGATATTCAAGATCAAGAACTGATTTGGTTTCAGTTGACCTTCAGAGGAAAATGCTTAACTTGGCATCAAAATCAAGGTCTAGAAACTGGGTTTACAGAAGAAGTGAATGTAGCCCCCGAACGTTATCCTGCAAGTAAACTGATCAAACCGGAAGCCCATCTAGATCGTGAATTTGTTGATTTAGTTCACGACATTTTGCTCACTCGATCGACAGAATATCCCTTTGATTTAGCCCTGCAAATATTTGAGTAATGGGTAATAGTTTGTCTCCATATTTCCATGTCTTCCCATTCCCCTACTTCGGCCGATCGCCATTGCCACTCAACCGACTGTCTGACCAAGAATTACCAATTCCTTGCAGCACTCCCCGCGCAACTAAACCGATACCTCTACCAATAATATGGGTTAAGATATAGATTAAAACTTGACCGACTGAGCCAACTAACGCTTGCAGTCGGGGGGCGATCGCGTCGCGACCTTCGAGGATTAGGGTTACCCCTAAAGACCACCCGTTTAACTGGTCTAATTCCTCCCGTCTGGGGGCATAAATGGAGACTTTTTGAATCCCTCGTGCCTCTAAAACCAATAAGGAATACTGACTTTCAAAAATTGCTTTCGGTTCGCCAAACCACTGTTGTTGACGGGATTTCCAGGATAAATCATTCCGAAATCGTTCAATCTTGCGGCTGGTGATTAGCTCCTGATCGTAAAAGATCTGCTTGACTGCTACGACATCTGCAAAATGATTTAAAAGAGGATTAACCACACTATTGCCGAGCTGAACAATCAGATTTTGGGTTAACATTTCCGCTCGCTTTTGTGCTTCTGGTGTACCTGCCGCATACAAGCGATTGTCAATCATTAAAGGGATTTCATAGACCAAATAATTCAGCAAGTCTACAAATAACGGAATTTTTTCTAAATACTCTGCTTGAATTCGGTCAATATCTTGTAATAAAATCGGGACAATTTCCACTTCTGCCCCTTTGACCATAATTCGTGAATATTTGCCAAAAAACTGAGTCACAACCGCTGACCATAAATCACGCAGGAAATCTAGTTTTTTGGAGAGCAATCGATCGCCTTGAATCTGGGAAAACTTTAAATCTTCGAGCAGAACTTCCCATTCTTCTAAAATGACTTGCAAGAGTTCTTGCCGTTTTTGCGGTTTTAAGATGTCTAGCTCTAGGGGCGTATGCGTTAAATTATTGAGCTGGAATTGCAGATGAGTTGCCGTCGTTTCTAAGACTTGCTGACGGGGGGAAATAGGGATTAAGGATTCACTCCATTCTGGATCTAAGCTGGAGGACTGAGCAGGAACGAGGGATTGATTTGGATAGATTCCAGAATTGGGGCGATCGCCATTATTGTCTGTCGTTTCCTGAAATTCTACCGCTTCTAAGCGGGGCGCTAACAACCAATGAATACACCATCGAGCAGTGAATAGTTCCCGCAGTCGTCCGCGAATCACAACCCGCTCTAATACCGATAAACCCGGTTGATTGAGTTGTGCTTTTAACTTTGCTTCTACGTCTGAGATTGTTCTGATGCCCCAGAGATACCACCGATGTTTTACCCGAGTCCACCAGGACGGGCGATCGCCCTTCGACAAGGATGGATCGACACTCACCTGATAGGATTCTCCCATCGCCACCTGTTTGAGCATCGCTACCAACTGGCTCCGATCTGCCGTTTTGGGACAATAGCCATCAACACCCACCGCTCGTGTCCTTTGCCAACTGACTGTCCCTGGATCGGTGAACAAAACTAGCCGATAGTGGGGATAACTGGTTTTCAGCGTTTGACAAAACCGCAGGAGAGCATTCTGAGTTAGGGAGGCTTCTAGAGCAGTATCGATCGCAATAATCCCCACGCCAGGGCGATCTCTCATCGATAACCGTTGGGCTTGCAGATAGGTTAAGGCTTCATTCGGCGTTTCTACTTCAGCCATCACCGTAATCTCAGGATACGATTTCAAGGCCACCTGAAGTCCCAGCCGAAAGATCCGACTGGGAACGATTAATAACAGGGAAATGGAAGAAGGTTGAGAATTGCTCATGGGATATTTGATTTAAGAGACAAAGGAGAGGTTGACCAGCTCAGGGGAAAACCAACACTTTGCTCAACCCCTCCTTAAAACTGTGGCTCAGGACTATAATCCAAAGGTTCAGGAGCCGATTCATAAACGGGTTCTGGTTCTTGATAGACTGGCTCTTGATAGACTGGCTCTTGGTAAACCGGTTGTTGATAAACCGGCTCTTGATAGACCGGTTCTTGGTAAACCGGTTGTTGATAAACCGGCTCTTGATAAACCGGCTCTTGATAGACCGGTTGTTGATAAACCGGCTCTTCGTAAACCGGAGCTGGAGGAGTATAGAGAGAATCGAGTGTCGCTTGCCAGCGGGCGATCGCATCTTGAGCCTCATAATACAGCGGTCTACCCCAACCGATACGGGACGCTGCGCCAATGGCTTCACTGTAGCGACCTAAAGACGCTAAATATTCAGCATCCCTGAGATCCGCATCATCCTGAGCCGTTTGAATTTCTACCTCCCACTCATAAATAATATCTTGGGCTTGACCATATAACGCACGATCTGAGGTGATTTTTTCCGCCATCTCAATGGCTTCCCACAAATCTCCTGCCTTAGCCAACGATTTCGCCCGATCCAGAATCGGCCGATCCTCAATAATTTCAATCCGCTTATTCCATTCAGCAATTAAGGTTTGAGCCTCAATGCGTAGGGGATGACCTCGCTCAATCTCAGCCGCTAAGGTTCTGGCTTGTGCAAAATCTTCCAAGGTTTCTCCTGCTGCCACCTGCCGAGCCATGGCTAAAACGGGTCGAGCTTCTAAGCGCTCCACTTCCTTGCGCCAATGGGCTACTTTAGTCTGGGCTTGAATGCGCCGAGGGCGGTCAACGGAGACCATTTGAGCAAAATTTTCTGCTTGTTTCAGGGCAACGGGTTGGCCAAGACTGGCAATTAGAGTAGCAAATTGAATTTGCACTTCATCTTGGACTTGCTCTTGCCACTGGTCAATTTTGCCTTGAGCTTCTTCATAGAGGGGGCGATCGGGTTTAATTTGAGCGGCTTGAGTTTGAGCTGCTAAAAATGCCCCTAAATTATCCTCTTGAACCGTATCGATCGCTTCTCCTAAGAGAATAAAATCTTGAGCTTCCGCATAGCGAGGGGAATAACTGGGAATACGTTCGGCAATGGCGATCGCCCCTTCGAGATCGTCCTCCTCTAAGCGCTCTTCTGCCTTTTCCAGGAGCGCGCGACTCCAAGTTGCAATTTCCTTAAGCGCCGTTTGGCGAGCCAAGCTATCAGCCGGAATCTTCTTCACTCGCTCCATGGCTTCCACCAAGTCCTCAACCGTACCATAGCTGGCCCAAGCGCGAGCATCCTTAAGCTGTTTCTGGTATTGTTTTTCTGTAGCAATTAACTGAGTCACTTCCACAAATCGTTCTTGACTCCAGAAGGGATCTTTGAGTTTGCCCAACCGAGACAACTGCTGATAAGCCAGAGTCCAATTTTGATTTTCTATGGCCTCAAGTGCTTTCTGATAAATTTCCTGACCGGTATCCCAGTCGGCTTGCCATAACTCAATTTTTGTTTGAGCCTCAGCATATAGGGGGCTACTCTCCGGGACTTTACTGGCCATCTCGATCGCTTTTTCCAGATTACCCGCCTGTATTTCCCGACGGGCAAACTCTAAAATTGCGTTAGACCAATTGCTCATCAAACGCTGACTTTCAGCATAGAGAGAATGGTTAGAATCCCATTGATCCACAAAAGCGATCGCCGATTCTAGATCCTCTAGTGTGCCAGATAGAGCTTGTTGTTCGACACAATAGAGCTGCTCGCCATCAGCCGCTAATGGTGACAATTCTTTACAATCTGGAGTGGGTGGCACACGAGTTAACAGCCAAGTGGCAACAAACCCAGCCGTGCCAAACATGAGGATAATCATTAGCCATAATAGGGATAGCCCCATGGCATTAAGGGTTGTATTTTGGGTTGAGGGACTCGATGGAGTCTCTTGGGGGGGGTTAATGGCGGTTGAAACTTCTTTCATAGACCTTGGGAGAAACGGGATAACGAATGTACTTAATAAAGAAGACGCAGATGTAATTTAAGTCATTAAACTGGGTTTCAATCGTTTAGAAAAGAGGCCAATCCGCATTCACAGGGGGAAATCCGGATCGAGTCCAGGGCGATCGCCAAATATTAGGTATAGACTAACCAGAGTAGCCTAGGATATCTGGTCTTGTTCTAGAGTTTAACCGTTGTTTAGTGTAATGGGTTTTGGTCTTTAAAATCCTTGAAAGAGCCTATGCCACACTCACTCTTGTGTCCTCTAACCTTAGTTCTGTATAGTTTAAGTCATAAGATAACGGTTAAGGCGAACACCCCGATCGACCTTAGCTTCCGTTGGTAATTGTTCTCAAGTTCCCCTATTCGGAAGTCAATCCCTCAATTCAGGAGCCTCCCCCGATGTCATCGGGATCTTTCGATTGTTAACGTGGGGGAGGTAACCAGAATAAACGCCTTGTTTCTTGTCCTTTCTAAAACTAGCCGTCAGACTATTCGCGATCCACAACCTGTAGAATGAACTTCAAGATTTATGATTGGCTTCAAGCATCCCATCTTAGCCTTGGCTCGATTCAGCCAAGCCTATCGCTCTTTAAATCTACCTCTACACCCGATCGAGTTGATAATGCGCCCATTACAATTAACCTTCATCAGTTAAGCCAAGCTGATTTAGCCGGTGTGGCGTTTCGACTGGTGCAAGCCCTACATGAGCAGCAGTTAACCAGTTTCCACACCAATATTCTGGCGGAATTTCTGGCAAGACCTCTTTCCATTGGGCGATCGCATCTTCACCCCTTAAGCCAACTGACGGGTGCCATGATCCACATCGAAAGCCAGTATAAACCAATGCCTCGCAATCATAGCACCTGGTTAGCCCTGGAAATTGCCTATCTTGATGGTTTAGAAAACCTATTGATTCAAGAAGAAACCCTGTGTAAACCTTGGTTAAATCGCAGTTTGATCGCTCAATTCCCCCCTTCTTCATCCACGGAAACTGAGCAAACCCCTTGGGTTTCCCAACTCGAAATTATTCACCGTAAACGGCTCACCGATGTAGAAACCGAAAAAATTCTCTCTGATTTAGATCGTGCCCCCATTATTGGTCACATTCATCAAGTCATTCAAGCTTGGTTAGTAGCTAATGGTGCTGAGGATCGGGAGAGCCAATTATTAGTGCAACGGATCCATCAAGGCTTATTCGGACAATTACTCAAAACCGTTGCCCAATATCATATTTATTTACCTCAACTGCAAAAATTTGTCCGTATTGGCGATTCTAGTCAGGGATTTTATGGAGCTGGAGTAGGAGATTATGAACTTTTAGAAGTGGCTTCTCCAGGGGCAAGAGCAATCATTGATTTGCCCCGGGAATTCTATCGTGCCGATCTACAAATCAATCTGGCTTTCCCCTGTTTTGAAGAATCATTTTCTTGGTCTCAATTATATGTCATTCCCAAAGGATTGCCCACCAATCTTCCAGAATCTGAAAACAGTATTTCCTTACTCAATTGGGCGAATCAACAGCTTACCGATACCTATAGTTTATCCCTGATTGAGGGCCCCTCTGGTTTAGGGAAAACTCGCTTTTGTCAATGGTGGGCGGCGGAAATTGCTAAAAACACCTATCCTGAATGGATGCCGATTGTCATTTCCCTCGGTTCAGTTCACTTGGGCAACTCCCTAGAAGAAACTTTGGATTCTGCATTTAAGAAAGCAGAATTCACCCGTAATGATGGTTGGTTAAAACCAGGATTTCCCCCTTGCGTCCTCATTTTGGATAGTTTGGATTCTATGCCCTACAGGTGTGTGGGAGATGACCCTTATCAGAAATTACTCGAACAAATTGCTCAATTTCAACACAAACACCGCGATCCGAGGGGTTGGCCTCGGCATAAAATTGTTTTAACAAGTCGGTCTGATTTTCGTTCCCGTTTGGCTTTAGAGCAAAAAATTCAAAGGATGGGAACTCAGAAACTAGAAGCGGATGTGGCGTTCCTCGATGGGGTATTAAAAACTCGATTCCCCTTGAAGATCTCCCGATTTCAGATCGAGCCGATGGATTTAGAATCTGTGCAAGAATGGTTTAAGAATTGGTCAAAGTTGCAAAGTCGTGAAATTGCTAAATCCTATTTTGATTTTCTCAAACAAGCTGGATTATTCAGTAATAAAACCGCAGCTAAAGAATTAGCCGCTATGGTGCGCCAACCCTTAATGTTGTATCTATTGGGTATTTTGCACCGGGATGGTTTTTTCGAGAAAGATTTAATTGATATTCCGTTTCCAGGGATAAAACTGGAAATCTACGATCGCATGATGACCTGGTTGCTGGGCGAAATTACCTCCGGACGATTGCGGGGGAGACAGACCCAAAAATTGATTCGCATCGGTTTAGGCCATGCGGGACGATCGCAAGAAACCATATCTCGTTTTCTCAAAGGTCGCTCTCCCTTCAACCTGCGTATCCTGTGCCAAAATGCTGCTCTAATTTTACTCCAAAGTGGACAACAGACCCTCAACAGCACTCACCTGAAAGCTAAACTGAACCTTGCCGAATCTGAACCCTTAGATTTACCCTCCTTTTTATTTCAGGAGACCCCAAAACCCCACCGGCAAACCATTGAATATCAATTCACCCATCGTAGTTTCGGTGAATACTTGGCCATTGAGGCGATCGCCAAACAGCTCCAACCTCTCCTCGATCCCAGTCAAGAGCTTGACCTGCACGCCATTGCCCAAATCCTCTATCCTCTGCTCGGATTTGGCCTGCTCCCTTACAACAGTGAAGACCTACTCCTAGAGCGACTGCAACGAGAGCAAAACAATTATCCCCAGTCTTTCAATTTAAGTACTCTGTGCGATCGGCTGGATCGGTTCTGGGCCAGCTACTGCCAAGCCCAATGGATTAACACCTCCATCCCCAAACAAGCTCACGATCGCTTCCACTCCCTCGGAAACCCCATCAATATCCTGCAAGTGGATGCTATCCTCGGCATCAATCTCCTTCTTCTGATTGCTGTCTTTGCTCGTGCCACTTCTACTTCCTTCTACCCCTGTGGTATCCCCGATCGCCTTACCCTCAGTGAACCGTCCACAGTCATCGATCTCAACCGGCAAATAGGGGCCACAACCCTGGGCCGTTGGCTCCCTTACAACCCCAATCAACTCCTCACTTTAGCTGGCCGAGCATCGATCTTGTCCCCCCTCACCTTTTGGCAACGTCTGGGACGAGACTTCCATCACCTTCAGCTTCCTGGGGTCAACTTACAACACGCCATCTTACCCAAAAGTCACCTGCAAAACACCAATCTCCAGGGTGCAAACCTCCAAGGAGCCAACCTGAGTGGAGCCCAACTCCAAGAAGCCAACTTATCTGGTGCGGACTTATCCGGTGCTGACCTATCCAACGCCAACCTATCAAGGGCTAATCTGAGCATGGCTAACCTGACTGGAGCCAAATTACAAGGCACAGTTTTAGAAGAGACTAACTTTAGCAACGCTTGTCTCTACCAGGCACTCATCGATCCCCAACATCATAATTTCATTCAATCCCAAGGAGTCTTTTGGACTTGGGAACAATATTGTGCCTACGAAGAAGCCAGTTGGACAGAAAACGAACACAACCCCAATCTGCCCCAAGTGGCCTCTGATTCAGATTTCTTACCCCCGATTGAAATTGCTGAGGACGAAACCGTAGCTTTTGAATCGGGATCGTATTTCAATCAGTCAGACCAATCAACGATTGAAGATATAGACGCTCCGGAAGGGATCGAACATCTGCTCACGGCTGCCTATATGCCCGATCAAATTCCGGATGGCGATGGAGATCAATATGATGATGGCACTGAAACGGTTTTATCTACCCCACCTCCTGCTGAAGATATTGACGGTGACAGCATCCGTTATTAACCCCCTAGTGAAGCAGAGTAGGGGCGAAAGATTTTTCGCCCCCATGATGTATGAATCCGTTCAACTGGGCTAAGAATCGCCTCTGATGCCCCGTTATACAGGAAGATTCGCCTCTAGAGTAGGAGATCGAGATTATCTTGCGAGATTTACTGCCAACTGTCCCAATTTTCATTGAGAATGGAGGTATTGGGAAAAGCGATCGGATTCCCTTGATTCACTAACCGTCGTTGCAGGACTTCTAATTGGGGTTCTGGTGCGGGCAAATTATCGACCAATTCATAAGGCATCAGATCGTTTTCGAGGGCAAAAACAACCGTATTCCCGGCGGCTGCACCAACTGACCATTCAAAGGAATGCACCCGATAAGCAGCCGCCGCAATATGGCTGGCGGCGATACTTTTACCAGCAATTAACAGGTTATTCAATTGTTGGGGAATCATGGCTCGCAGGGGAATTTGGAAGGGGTAAGCCGTCCCTGCGCCTTGACGTTCTCCTTCGCGCTCGGTGTTACCGGGTTTTTCCGGAGGACTTTGTGTCATGCAGGGGTGAAAGTCGATCGCATAGTGACCAATGCCAACAGAATCTGGAAAGATGGTGGAGCGGGTGCGACGTTGGGGAGGGTTGGGTAGAGAATCAGATTGCAGAACCTCGATCGCCTCTAATCCAGCGATCGCCGCTCGAAAGGCTCTGTATTCCTCTAGAGGTAAGGCTTGGCTATAATATTCATCGGTATATCCCTGGCGC
Organism: Roseofilum sp.; assembly: GCF_982964205.1. Taxonomy (NCBI): domain Bacteria; kingdom Bacillati; phylum Cyanobacteriota; class Cyanophyceae; order Desertifilales; family Desertifilaceae; genus Roseofilum; species Roseofilum sp. The sequence continues at coordinate 48,518 of NZ_CEZBFX010000020.1, forward strand.
GAAATATCGATTTCCCAGATGGTAAACCCATCAGGATGGGCCCAACTGGGACGACCAATAATCCGTCGTCCTTCACGCATATAGGGATATTTCGACAGTCCGTGAGCGGTTCCCATGGGGGAGTCTAACCCAGATAAAAAGCGATAATTGGGATGGAGTTCTTTAAATCCATCTCCCAATTGGGAATCCGTGGTTCCCGCAACCAACCAGTAATAAAATCCCAATGCATGTTCTTCGGCTTTGCGTAAGGCATCAACGCGCAGTCCTCCCATCCATCCTCCAGGCTCCAATTGACCGGTGGCTTGCAGTTGGTTCGGGGTATAAATAAAGTTATCAATCGAAGTTCCTGGACGGTAATCATTGCCCCATGTCCAGTTTTGCATCCCGATATCTCCAGGGGTGGGTGTTGTAAAGCCAATGCCTCTAAATTTTGTGGCTTCTCCTGTGGTTGGACTCCAGATCCGGCGATAGGTGAATACCAGATCGAAACTGGCTAGGCGCTCTAATTCGTAGCTATAGTAAGGGGCATATTGGGGATAAAAGTCTGGCATCACCTGGGGTTGGGGTTCGTCCATGGTTTCCATGGCGAAGGTGTAGGTAAAGCCTTGGGTACAGTAGGGATTGCCGGTTTCACTGGAGGAAGAGGGTTCTAGGGGCGATCGCGGATCGATCCCCAAACGGTGAGGAATATTGGTGAGTCCAATTAATTCCCCGGTTTCCGTCCCATCGATGACATACCAGGGTTTATCCTGAGGTGCAATGAAGCGGATAATACTTTTAGTTAGATGTTCGGAATTGTCGTAGGTGTAAGCATCTTCTAGGGTTTGGGAGAGAAAGCGGGTATTTAGGGGAGGTGCGCCTGGTGCGGCTTGGTGTTGAATGGCACTTGCTGCTTGAATGAGGGTGCGATTCACATTATAATCGAGGTCTTTCACCACCGTATTCGGATACCAATGTAGCGTTCCTTTACCCCGTTTCGCCGCAGTTTCCAGCATCTCCATCAGGATCAAATGACCATCTTTGGGCAGAAAACAGGAGACACTCACCCAACACTCACCTGGATTTAGCTTGCCATAGGTTTGGAAGATGCGATCGCGCAACTCCAAATACCCGCGAGAATAAAACAATTGCGCTCTTTGTGTCGTTCTCTCATCTAACGCCGAAGTTCCCTGGGAAGAAATTTGACCCCCTACCCAGTCCGTCAACTCCGTCAGGCAAACCGTTTTACCTCCGAGCAACGCCTCATAAGCAGTCGCCGTACCTGCCAGTCCCCCACCCACTACCAGTACATCACAGGAGACGGTTCGCTCCGGTTCCGGGGATGCCAGTGCCGCACTTGACGAGAATCCGGTAATAATTAAAGTAGATAGCAATCCTAGGTATTTTTTCATTTGAGAACCTCAAGTAGATTTAAGTTGAATTGAATTATATTGATATAAATCACAAAACCTAAACACATAAAATGTAAAAACATTATTAGAAAACAAAAGCAAAATAGGAACTATTTCTTTATTCGTTTTTGATTTCCATAATCTATAAGGGTAATAAAGTTGCCTAATAATAAAATTATCTACAGATTGACACTTAGCTTCAATGATTGCGAATTTACTGGTTCCTTCAAATCCACCATCTATTTCGCATTGAGAGTTCTCAACTGCAATATTTTGACCTTCAGCAGTCCTGGAATTATAGATTTCGTAGTCAAACTGTCCTGTAGACATTTGACCAAACACTGTAAAAAGTGTTTCTTCTTCCAAAATATCGGTTAGCATCCCTGACAAATAAGCACAGAGAATAGCTGATGACTCAGAAGTTATCTGCTGAGGCACAATAGTTTCAATCTGAGATGGAAGCTCAAAATATTGAATTTCTGGTAACGTTCTATCTTCAGAAAGTGAAAAGTAGCTATCAAAATGACCAATAACATAACCACCTCTAGAGACAGGTTGTATAGAGAGATTATTATCTCGAAAAAGCCTTGGAAGCTGAACCTGATGATCGAACTTTGTCATCAGACGTGATTCTCTCTCCTGGTTTATTATTTCAGATGATATATAAAAACGACCCTCTCTTTCGATTGCTTCCAGTATCTTCTGTTCTTCAAATAGTGCTTGCCAAGCACTATCATTTCTCGATGGTTTTGCACTCATATTTGTTATGAATTAATAATTCTTGAATTTTTCCTCTTTTCGAGCCAACTGCATTGATTGCCCGTGAAGCCCTAATTTCAACGATTTCATATCGAGAATCGCTGTATAACTCATGAATGAATGGAGCATTGGAATTACTGACTAATACATGACAACCTCGGTCTGATAACTTATCGCAAACTAGCTTCAGTCTCTCCTGCTCCCTTTCACCAAAACCATTGATACTATACCCTGTAAAAGATGATGTGTCAGAAATGGGATGGTATGGGGGGTCAAAATAAACAAATGCTCCTTTCTTTGCGGTTGAAACTGAATCCGCAAAATCACCTTCACAGATTCTAACCGATCTTTGATTTAGAAAGTTACTAACTGCCTTTATGACAACAGGATCTGCTATAAGCGGATTGATAGGGTTTCCATAGGGGACATTAAATTGACCTTTGCTATTCACACGAAACAATCCATTAAAACAAGTTTTATTTAAATATATGAGCCGTGCTGCTCGTTTGACTGACGATAATGTTTTGAAAGTAGAATGTCTATCTTGACTGCGTAATGTATAGTAATAATCTTTTGAGTTCTTTTTCTCATGTTCCTTACAAAGCTCCAGCAACCCCTCAGGATTGTCTCTAATTACATTGTAACAATTCATGAGTTCTTTGTTGGTATCGTTAATTACGGTTTTTGCGGGTTGAAGTGAGAACAGAACTGCACCTGCGCCAACAAACGGCTCATAGTATTGAGTGTACTTTTGTGGAATATACTTTTTGATGACTGGCATGAGTTGTCTCTTCCCACCTGCCCATTTCAAGAATGGCTGAACTAAGAGGTTGTATTTGTCACCCTTTCTTCTTTGAGGATCTAATGGTTTTTCTACAGCCCGTCGTTCCATCTCTGTTTACGCAAAAGTTTTCATCTAGAACTCTATTATAATACAAAAAGGTCTTACAATGTCAGGGAAAAAATATGTTTTTTTAGTAGACTTAATTGTTTTTACTCTGGGATGTTCATCGATCTTGTGATTGACGATTTACTGGTTCAATATAATATTACTGTACCAGTATTTTCAATTCCTATTTTAACGTTCCTATTAATAGATGAGTCTTTTAGGCTTTCGGATTCGCACTCAGTATCGGTCAATTGGCATCGGATTGAGTTCTGTAGAACCACAGACAAAATAGACACACTAATCCAAGAACAATTTCAATGCCATCTGACCATACTAAGGAAGCCACTGGGATACCGTCAATTGTCATACCGAGCAATCTGGAAAGACCATAAGACAAATAAACTAAGGTAGCTAAGATAGTTGATGTAAAGGTAAGCTGGGAGATAAAAGCACCCATGAGCATGAGGATACCACTGCTGAACAAAGCTCTCGCAGGGGCACGAATTTCACTGAGAAAGTTAACGCTGCCACCAAGATCAATTTGATTCATGGCATACAACTCGGCAGGCGATCGCAACCCCTCCAGCTAAACACAACACAACTTGTAACACTTTGGATGATTGCATAACCTTGCTCCAATTTGTGAGATCGCCCAAGAAGCAGTCAGGTAAAACTTTGCTGATTTTGTATGGTAAGTCAGCCATCCGCTAACATGACATACAATTACAGGCATAACCCAAGTACCATAAATCCTATGACTTCACTCATCTGTAATCCTCCCACTAATGAACTTCCCTTGCAACTGTGGCAACCCTCTAGTTGGGAAAATTACGAGGCTTGGCGCGATCGCAACTGTCCCGAAAAAATAAAGTTATACTACTACCAACATCAACTCTTAGTCGAAATGGGTTCAGAAGGAATTAATCACTCTAGCATTGGGGATTTATTCACCATGCTTTTTGCATTCTGGTTTAGTCAAAAGCAAAATCAAAACCTTAGCTCTTTCGGTGGCTGTTTACTGGAAAAAACGAACCAAAGTTCTGCTGCCCCCGATCTAGTTCTCTATATTGGAGACAACTATCCCACCTGGAATCCTAGAGAAAAACGCTATATTGATTTAGATCGCTGGCGAGTCCCCGATCTAGTTGGTGAAATTTCTGATACCACCTTATCAAGCGATTTAGATGAGAAAAAACACTTGTATGCTTCTTTAGGTATCCCTGAATATTGGGTGATTGATGTCAAAGGACAGCGAGTTTTTGCCTTCAAGCTACAAGACAATAACCAATATAAAGAGTGCGATGATTCCCAAGGTTTATCGGGTTTACCCATCTCTCTTCTAGAACAAACCCTTGTCCGTTTACAAGAAGCCAGTAATATAACCGTTGCCAATTGGTTTTCTGAGCAGATTAAATCTCTGGATCTTGGCAAACCTGAATGATATCAATGGGAATTAATCGAGAAAAATCGAGTAGGGTTATAGACACTCTACTCGATCGCCATCACTAAAGGCAAATCCTCATCTAGCGGACAAATTGGGGCATGACTTCAGCCGCAGTGAAGAGTCCGTGGATACCGCGACGATGGAAGGAAATTCCGGCTTTGAGATAGCCAAAAGCTGGCCCGCAAACATTGGCCGCCATGCTGGTTTCATCGCCTAAGGTGAAGGTATGGGTGGAAATTTTGCCTTCAAAGGTGCGTCCAGTGATTTGGACGTTAGTACTGAGGGGTTTTTTGGGGTTACGGGTATCGACAATACCACCGACGGATACGCAGGAGCGATCGCAGATTCCAGCTAATTCCAGCATAATATCATCGGCATGTTCCATGTTTTCTAAAGCCAGAATACCGTTGGTGTTATCCAAGAGTGCCTCGACTTCGGCATCACTCATCGCTCGTGCTTTCTCCACATCATAACCGGGCATATGGGCAATATCTTCGCGAATAGTCGCCCGATAAGCTTCCCAATTGGCAATACCCACCCCAAAGGTAATTTTACACGAATGAATTTCAGCATAACTTTGGGCAGCTAGGGCAGCAGCAGCAGTAAGCAAACCAGGAGTTGCACCACATCCAGTCATGTAGGTAATGCCAGCTTGTTGCAACTCATCTTGTAACTCTAGCAGTTGTTCTACGGCACTGGTACGTTTGAGGGCATCCACCAGCACCCCTTGCCAACCGGAGGCAATAAACTGCCGAGCCACATCTGCCATGAAAGTGTTGGGGAGATTGGGAAGCGCTAGAAAATAACCCTCTACCACAGAAGCCTGTTGGATCAAATCAGCAATGCTATTCTCGCTCAGGATTCCCCATGGCTCTAAATATCCCACAGAATGGCGATCGCCATACACTTGAGCGCAAGCATCCCCATCTAACCCTTCTGGATGATAAGCATAGCCCTTATGGTCAGCCACCGCCGTTAACCGCATTTCCCCTTTGGGAGCCAAAACCTTAGCCGCAGCTTGTCCCAAACCACCAAAGCCCAAAACACCAACATGCATCACCCCAATATTTTGGTTGTTCATTGTCGTTACACCAATTTTTTGAACCAGACTAATCCTCCATTATCAACCATTGTGCGTGATTCCTTCGCCCATAGCCCTTATGAGAAATAATTACAAATGATAACGATTTATATCTTCGACGGTGAACCCTCAAATCCTTATATCCTAGGATTCTTGACGATTTGAGAAACTTGCGTCACACTGACCAATAATTGAGAACACACTTCAAGTGTGTCATAATTTTTGTTACGATTTGCGTCGTTATGATGCAACTAAAAGTCCGGTTCATGCCTTTAAGCAAGAACCATAGACTTGGTTTATCAGGGACAAACTCACATGGAAACCCTAGAGTTCATCATTTACCCGGATGGTCGGGTAAAAGAAACCGTTACTGGCATTGTTGGATCGTCCTGTGCAGAAGTGACCGCAGCCATTGAAGCTCAACTCGGTCATGTCCTCAAAGTCGAACCAACGGCTGAGTATTTTGCCCAAGTGCAACAGGAACAGGACGTTACCACGAATCAGGCTACGTTCAGCCAATGGTAACGATTGTGTCAACTGTATTTTGTATTTTTACACCAAACAACCTGCCATGTCACACTTTAGTCAAATTAAAACTCAAATTCGCAATTTAGAGGCTCTGAAAACTGCTTTAAGTGAGTTAGAGATTGATTGGAAATCTGGCCCGAGTCCCGTTCGCGGATATCAAGGACAAACTCACGACGCTGAAGTAGTAATCGAACAAGAGAATGGTTACGATATTGGCTTTAGTTGGAATGGCCAATCCTATCAATTAGTTTCGGATATGCAATTCTGGCAGCAGAATCTTTCCGTACAAGGATTTATTAATAAAATCACCCAGCGCTATGCCTATCATACAGTGGTGCAAGAGACTGCAAAACAAGGGTTTGAAGTAGCAGAACAGCAGAAAAATGAAGATGGTTCAATTCGCTTAGTGCTGCAACGTTGGAGTGCATAATGGATGATTTTTATCCCCTTTCAACTGACGATCGGGATTTAGAACGCAGTGGACTAGAACCTGAATTAGGTGGTGTGTGGCGGGATGAACCAGACCGGACAGGATTTGAACCCGAATTGGGGGGAATCCTGCGCCAGAAAGGGGTTTATGTGGATGAGGTAACCTGTATTGGGTGTAAACATTGCGCCCATGTAGCCCGAAATACGTTTTATATTGAAGACAAGTATGGGCGATCGCGAGTAATCCAGCAAGATGGAGACCCAGAAGAGCTGATTCAAGAGGCGATCGAAACCTGTCCCGTAGACTGCATCCACTGGGTTGATTATACCGAACTCAAACAACTCGAAGCCCAACGAAAATATCAGGTCATGCCTGTTCCTGGTTTTCCGATTAATCGAGCTTTGATGTCATCAACCCAACGTCAAATACACCAAAACCCGGAATAAATGAACTCAAAAGGCTGTAACTCTACAGCCTTTTATTATCGGTGAATTTTTCTAATCCAATTATGATGAGTCAAGAAATCGTAGAGCAAGTGACCCAAAGCTACAAAGTCTTGCTCGCTTATCATCAGCAAGTCGGCAGCCTATTTCAACTGTTAGATAAAAGATTTTCATCAGGAAACAATGGCAAAAAACTTTTACCTCTTTCTGTAGATAAACTATTTGCCGTTTGTGATGACGAGTATATGTTATTAGATCATTATACCTTATCGAGTCGTCAGCAACCCTATGATACAGGTCTCCCCTTTTGGTTAGGGCGTTTTTATGTTGATGCAGATCGTTTAATCGGCGATCGTTGCATTGATGATTACTTCGCCCAAGAAATTCCTTATATGGCTTTTGTCTGGATTTGGGTGGGGTGTGACGATCCCAATGTGGCGGATGTAGAGGAACCTGAATGTTGGATTGCTATCGTCGAGCCTCAACCGAATAATCCCGAAACGCGACTGTATGATATGGCAGAAATGGTTTGGAAATTTATACGCATTGAGACGACGACAGAAAAAGAAGAAGATGGATGGATTTCTGGGCGTTTTTATCCGAATTCTCTAGGCTGTGAGTTGAATGGAGCGTGGCAAGTGCAACGATTTCCTCTCAAGGAACTATCGAGTCTTTATGACATCTATAAATTCATTATTAATCCATTGACTCAGAAGATAGCTCAATGTAATAAAAATAGCGGTTAAAAAAGTCCCATTCGTTGCCGATCGCCAAAAGGCTAAACTTCCAGGAAATCGCTAAAATAGGGATGATTAATCGATTCCCTGTCATCATGATTTCGTTTATCCTCAGTTTAATTCCACTTCCCTTGGCAAAACGTACAGTTCAGCGATCGCTCGTTTTTCTTGTCCTGTTATTTACTACCTGGGGACTCGTCATCGGTTGCAGTTCCTCAGTAAACCAGGTCAAAAATTTGCAACTCGGACAAGGAGAACAGATTATTGTTTTAGGCGATAGCATTGCCTCTGGCTATGGAGTAAACCCAGAGCAAGCCTTTCCCAGTGTTTTAAGTCGTCGGTTGAATGTGGCGATTCTCAATCAAGGCGTTGCAGGCGATACAACAGCCATGGGGTTAGCGCGTCTGCAAACCGATGTATTGGATGAAAATCCCTGGTTAGTCATGGTGGAGTTGTCAGGGAATGATTATCTACAACGCATCCCCGAAACAGAGACGGAGGAGAATTTACGCCAAATCATAACCCAGATTCAAGCTCAGGGGGCGATCGCCGTGATTTTAGGCATAAATGTAGGCATAGTGGGGGATAATTACGATCGCATGTTTGAGGAATTAGCCCAGGAGACACAAGCCTATTTGATTCCTCAGATCCTCAAGGGCTTACTTAGGGATGAGCGATACCGGCAAGATGATATCATACATCCTAATGCTGATGGACATGAGATTATTGGCGATCGCGTCTTTGATGGTCTACAACCCTTACTGAAAGCCACTAAGATTCCCCCTAATCTGGAGAATCTCATCATTGAGCGATAAGAGAGCAAATAGTGTTAACCTTTGTAACGTATCAGAGGTCTTCCAAAGAACCTGGTAAGATACCTCTCAAAACTCTCCGATCTTATTAAGGGACATTGTTATGAGCTTGGAAAATGTACGCCGCCATCTTTCGGAATTAGCGGAATTAATTAGTCAATTGGAATATGAAAATCTGAGTGCCGAACAAAAGAAAGTCAAGGCTTCCCTAATTGAGACCTATGAAACAATGAGAACTCGTGTGATAGAAGAATATTGGCGCGAGATTGAGATGAAAGGGGCTTATATGTCAGAAGATGCAGGATTAATTGGAATTGCCCAACAGTTAAAAGATCAGTTAGAGGCTGATGGTAATTATTTAGGCAAAACTCAAGAAGCCTTCGATGCATTTATGGCTGATTTAGAGCAATTGCGTTAGAGACTTCCAGACGATAGCTAGTGAATGAAGAATTTAGCTCAGACAATTGGCTCTAAGTCAATTGTCTAAGGTTTAGGGTGGGAATTTTCATTCTCCTTTATGATTGCCTATTGCCTATTGCCTAGCGTGAAGTACCCTAACGTTAGCCACAAGCGATCGCTCAATCTCAACTGAAATTAATGAGTTATTTCCTTAGAAATAACGAAAGCTTAACCTAATATCGATACAGTCATAATGTCAAAAACTGAGCGCTCAACTCAACTCGTTAACGATGACATTCCAACGCAGACAATTTTTATTATTCCTGGGAGCAACTGCAACAACTGTTGCCTGTGGTTCTTTGGGACAACAGGGCGGATCTGCTTCTATAACTGGAAGTTCAGCTACCGCAGCCTCCTCATCTAAAGCTTTAGGCTTAAAGTTCGATCCAGTCAAATACCCTTGTCCCCTATCCTATCAAGGGCTACCGCCAGAGCAACAAAAATCCTGGTACCGTACCTATGAAGTCCTTGATGATGTGGTGCTACCCGAAGGCTACACTTACGATGTGATAGGAGCTTGGGGAGACAAACTAGGCAATTCTCGGTTTGGATATAACAATGATTACCTCTCTTTTGTCCCCACCGGGCCAGATACAGGGTTTTTAACCATTAACTTTGAATACGTCAGTGTTCCCACCTGGGAGCAAACCTATCTGATGGTGATGGGTAAATCTCTGCCCTCAAAAGTGCTGCCTGCACTCGACAAAGCGGGAAGTGAGGGAATCAATGCCTTTGAGTTAAGCGATCGCGCTTTGAAAGCTGAATTCTATGATTTCTTTAAGGAAACTTTGATCGATCAAGGCATTGGGGTGATTGCTCTACGTCGGCAGGCCAATGGCCAATGGGTGAGAACCTATTCCCCCCAAGACCGCCGGATTACCGGCATCTCTGGCTTAGAGGATGGAAACTATCTGCAAGCCACTGGCCCCGCCGTGTCCATTTTCCGCAAGACCAATGGCATGGGTTATATTGATACCCTGAACGATAAAATTATCGGTACATTTAACAACTGTGCCGGGGGAACCAGTCCTTGGGGTACGGTCTTCAGCGCGGAAGAAAATTTCCAGAATTTTGTCCCCGAAGGGGTTTATGCTGATGGCACCTCTTTGCATCCCAAGGTAAAACCCGTTCAACGAGATGAATTTGAGGGTC
>NZ_CEZBFX010000021.1:0-24942 GCF_982964205.1 Roseofilum sp.
GGAAAACCGAGTTTTACAAAACTTGGTTTAGGGCAGTGGAAATAGTCCAAGCATCTACACCTAGGAGCATCAGACTAAAGCCAAATAACAGGGCATACATCCAAGGTTGGGCTAGAGGTTTCACCTTGCTGGTATCAATTTGGGTTTTCTCTTGAACTTTTAGCACCAGTTGGGAAAATCCGGCAATCCGCATGGGAAGTAAGTAGGCATCTCCAGATTTAGCCAAAAAATAATAAACCAATCCTCCTTGTCCTGTTGTTCTGGGTTTTAAGGCTTGGATTTCTGACCAAGGTAAAGACCAATGACGGTGTTTTGCCCAAAAGACCCAGGAGGGATAGTTGACTTGAATCTGTTCCTCATCCAGGGTAACTCGTTCACTGAGCGCTCCCCAGAGAATCACTGCTCCTAGGGCAACAGCGACCCACAGGAGCAGTGGAGAAACTCCAGACGGGGTTACCCTCGCTAAAATCGGTAAAGGGACGGTGAGGGCACTATAGAGGGTTAATAGGGGGATACGGATAAGGGGGGAAATTTTAAACAGTGATGAGTCTTGCTGGGGGCGATCGCGCATAATCCGGTTGATCCGTCTAAGGTAGATATTTTTGTACCACACTCCATCCAGTAAGGGAAACCCAACTGAAGCCCATAAATAGGAGGGTGTTGGCGAGCAGATGTAGAGGTCTAGCCCAAGGTCTTTGGGGACTGATCTGAGTCGCACTGGTGGCAGAAATCAGGACTAAAGCAACCACCAATAGTCCCGCAAATAGGTGAGAGGAATGCCCTAAGCTGCCATAATGTCCCAGGGTTCCGACGATACCGATCACCAGCAGCAAAAGAACCAGAAAGACTAAAATAGAACCGAGAATATAATGGAGCGATCTCCACCACCCAGGTAAGGGTTGGCGGTTTTGCCGACTCCACCAAACTCCAGTTCCTGTCATCGCTAACAAGACATAGGAAAATAGGGCCAAGCCCATTGACCAGGCCGCTATTTTCCAGAGCCATAAAAATGAAGGAAGATCCACAAATTAAAACCAGATTTATTAAACGTAACCGTCTAAAGCTAAAATTTCAATCTAGATTCAGATAAAGAAGTTTAGCCCGTCATCTTTTACTTCCCCATCTTTCTCCTAACCAGAGATTAAAGGTTTTCTTAATCAATCGCCGTTAACGTTGGCGCTTTAAAGTTGGTTAAGGTATTAATCACCTTGGGTAAAGATTTAGATTCCTTGAGCATTTGCCCTTCTCCTTCTATACCTAATTCTTGCAGTTTTAAGCGATCGCAAGGAATTTTATCCGATAAAATCGCACTGGCCATCATGCCACAGTGAATTTCCAATAGGGCTTCCGGAACCGATTCAAAGACTAAACGCTGTCCAGGAAACACCACCCGTTCAAAATACCAATTTTGAATATTACAGATACGAGCAACTTGCACTTTACTGGTCGCATTTACATAGCAGCAAAGAATGCGATAGGACTGCTCTGGTGGAAGGGGATCAAGAATTTGTGCCATATTCTTATGAAAAGATCAAAAATAACGGATGTTAGCCTACATTTGTCACTCTAACACTTCTGATCCCAACGGGTTGTAAAGGCGACTACCATTAATCCTTTTTTAACCTCTTTTCTGGGCAGTCAATTGCAGTCCTAGAGACTTTTATAAGGATTTTCTCTCCACTTATCTATGATCATCTCTAATCTTGATGATTAGTAAATCTAATCTAAGTCCCAACTCCCTGGGGCCAAAATTTCCTCCAACAGATCCCAAAACCAATGTTATCGTAAAGTTATGTGAAAAACTCTCATAAATCCAGGTTTAGAACAGGAAACGCCCTATGCACGCTACCTCCGTTACTAGCGATCGCCTTCTTTACGTCCGCCTTCCCTGTAACCCCATCTTTCCCATCGGTGTGGTCTATCTTGCCGATCACATCCACAAGTGCTTCCCCTCCGTGGAACAACAGATCTTCGACCTGGGAACCATTCCCCCCCTCGATTATAAACAAGCCCTAGACGAGGCGATCGATCGGTTTCGCCCCAACTTACTGATCTTCTCCTGGCGAGACATTCAAATCTATGCCCCCGTAGGCGGAAGAAGCGGCAATCCCCTACAAAACGCCTTTGAATTTTACTACAGCCCTAATCCCTTCATTAAACTGCGAGGCGCTCTGGGCGGTTTGCGATTAGCCACTGCCTACTATGGGGAACTTTGGCGGAATCTGAGCCTGATTAAGCAAGGCTTAAAGCGTGCCCAAAAATATAACCCCAACACCCGCTTAGTAGTGGGAGGCGGCGCGGTGAGCGTCTTTTACAAACAACTCGGTCGTTCCCTTCCCCCAGGAACCGTTATTTCCGTGGGTGAAGGAGAAAGCCTCTTAGAAAAACTCTTAAAGGATCAAGATATCAGTGGCGAGCGCTGTTATGTTGTTGGTCAAACGGTCCCCCGCGATCGCCTCATCCACGAACCCCCCACTCCCCTCGAAAAAACGGCCTGCAACTATAGCTATATCGAAGAAATCTGGCCCGCCTTTAACTACTACCTACAAGACCCCGACTTTTACTTAGGTGTACAAACCAAGCGCGGCTGCCCTCATAATTGTTGCTACTGCGTTTATACTGTCGTCGAAGGTAAAAAAGTCCGCATTAACCCCGCCGATGAAGTCGTCGAAGAAATGCGTCAACTCTATGACCGGGGGGTACGGAACTTCTGGTTTACCGATGCCCAATTTATTCCGGCACGGAAATTCATTCCCGATGCGATTGAATTGCTACACAAAATCCTGGAAGCAGGTTTAACCGATATTCACTGGGCCTCCTATATCCGGGCGGATAATCTCACCCCTGAACTGTGCGATCTGATGGTCAAAACAGGAATGAATTACTTTGAAATCGGCATTACCAGTGGCTCCCAAGAATTAGTCCGTAAAATGCGAATGGGCTATAATCTGCGCGTAGTTTTAGAAAACTGTCGGGACTTAAAAGCAGCCGGTTTTAACGACCTCGTATCCGTCAATTATTCCTTCAACGTAATTGACGAAACCTATGACACCATTCGCCAAACCATCGCCTATCATCGGGCCTTAGAAGAAATCTTTGGCGTTGATAAAGTCGAACCCGCCATTTTCTTTATCGGTTTACAACCCCATACCCACCTCGAACAATATGCCTTTGACCAAGGCATTCTCAAACCCGACTACGATCCCATGAGTATGATGCCCTGGACAGCTCGCAAATTACTCTGGAATCCAGAACCATTAGGTTCGTTTTTTGGCCAAGTCTGTTTAATCGCATGGCAGCGCAATAATAATGACTTTGGTCGAGAAGTCATGCAAGTTTTAGAAGAACGGCTCGGTCGAGCAAGTCTCGATGAAGCCCTCAGCGCTCCCCTTACCCCGAAAGCAGAAAGCAGCAGAAAGCAGTTAACCCGCGTTGGTTCTTAAAAACAATTTCGCAAGGTTTCTGCTAAGACCTGGACATGAGGGGGTTTTAACATAGTTAGATGTGTCCCTGGAGTAGTGTAAAATACTACTGACTCGGATGAGAAACGACCCCAACCCCAGAGGCGATCGCTAGCAATCTCTGCTTTGAGAGTATGGCCAAAGCCTTTTTCTGCCATCTCTTCAGAAACCGTATCTCTTGCCCTCAATAACGTAATCGGAATTCGATAATCAGTTTGAGGATGATAAGAATAAGTGGCATCATAATCACTCATTAAGACGTTTACAAACCCCCGAATCTGTTGAACCCCTGCTCCCTCGGGGAAAAAGCCCACTGTTTGTAGCTGTTCATAGATATATTGCCATTGTTCTTCCACTTCGAGGGATTGCAAAACTTCCGGAGATACGCCTATCTCTTTACCAAAAAACTGTTCAATTAATGCCACCACTAAAATCAGTTTCCGGGAAAGAGACCAATCGCGATCGATATTCGGTTTATTTTCTAGTGCATCTGGAACTGGACTATCCAAAATCACCAATCGAGCCACTCTATCTCCCTGCGCTTCTAATTGCTGACTCATCTCAAAAGCCACTAAAGCACCGAAAGAATGACCCCCTAAATAGTAAGGGCCGTCAGATTGTACAGCTTTAATATATCCAATATAATCCCTCGCAATGGCTTCAACTGTAGTGTAGGGTTCTGATGTTCCATCCAAACCTCTCGCTTGAAACCCATAGAAAGGTCGCTCTTCTCCTAAATAACAGGCTATATCAGACAAATAAATCACATTTCCACCTGCTCCTGGAACACAAAAGAAAGGAGGTTGATTTCCTTGAGTTTGAATCGGGACTAAAGCTGACCAAGAATTAAAATCTGTTGATTCTTGCAAGCATATTGCCAATTTTTCAATAGTCTGAGCTTGAAATAGAGTGGATAAGGAAAGATGCCGATCGAACTCCTGCTCAATTTTAGCCATCAATTTTAGCGCCAAAAGGGAATGTCCACCCAGATTGAAAAAACCATCTCTAATTCCTATGGGTTCAATTTGAAGAATATCTGACCAAATTTTCGCCAGCTTTCGCTCGGCAGAGTTTCGCGGGAAAAGGGAGGCTTCTTGACTATCCTGACTCGTAATTTCCTTGGATAAGCGATCGTGCTTAACCTGTGGAACTCGATCGTCTGAAATGGCATTAGCAATCTCTATTAAAGTTATTTCGTGGTTTTTAATAATCAAATCGAAAATCATGAGAAAATGATCGAGTATTTTTTCAATTTCCGACCCCTCGAATTTAGACTGACTATAAACAACACTAATTTTGAAATTGGAGCCAGGAATCGCAAGAATAGTTAAACTAGATTGAGTTTGCGCTCCTAGAGAATGATTTTGATTAAGACTAATCTTAAACCCTGAAAAATCTTGGATTGAGGCATCAACTGGATAATTTTCAAAGACCAGGATACTGTCATACAATCGTGATGACATGGAGATCTCACTCCAGGAATGAATTTGGCCTTGAGAACAATATTCATAAGATTTTTGTTGAAATTGTTGTTGTTGATGTTCTTGTAACCAAGACCAAAGCGGAAGATCGGGAATAACAGCACACCGAATTGGAACCGTATTAATCAATAAGCCAACCATAGACTCAATTCCAGAAATTTCTGGAGGACGACCCGAAACGGAAGCCCCAAAAACGACATCTAATTGATGACTATAGCGACTTAACAATAATCCCCAAATTCCTTGAATTAGAATATTGAAAGTAACTCGATTTTTCTTAACGAGAAGATTCAGAGCTTCTGTAGAGGACTCAGATAAACTAATGGTTCGACGACCATAGGGTTGTTCTGGAAGTGCAAAGTCATCCGACGCAACTTCTTTTCCTAACGGAGTAGGTTGGGTGAATCCTCGTAACTTTTCTTGCCAAAATTCCTGAGCTTCAGTCAAATCTTGATTGTATAACCACGTGATATAGTTTCGATAGGGATAGGTAGAGGATAAGGAATAATGAGAATCCCGAGTCAATCCTTGATAGAGTGTCAACAGGTCTTGGAATATGACTCCTAAAGACCATCCATCTACCAAAATATGGTGTACTGTGAATACAAAATAATAGGCTTTATCCTCCAATCGAAATAGAGATAAATCTAGAAGGGGGACTTGGGTCAAGTTAAAGCCTTGCTCTTGCTTTATCCGAATATATTGAGCTAACTTTTCTTGAGCATTTTTTTCCGCTCTCCAATCCTCGATTTGTAGTTCATAAGGAACACCTTGTAAAACAAACTGAGCCAGCTTATCATAATCTTTCCATAGAAAACCAGTCCTTAAGATTTCATGTCTATCTATCAAACTTTTCCAAGCTTTCTGCCACGCTTGTACATCTAAATCCCCTTCTAAATTCAGAACAATCTGTTCAATATGAACCCCATATTCTGAAGCGGATAAAGACTCAAACAACATTCCTTGTTGTGAGGGAGAAAGGGGATAAATTGCAGTTATCTTGGCTGGGTGATGATTTTCTTGTTGAATATCTGAGATAATCGTATCTAACTGGATCTGTGTGAACTGAACAGCAGGAAAATCTGAAGGAGTATATCCACCAGTTTCTGGAGATTGGCAGTGATGAATGAGTGCTTTTAGGGTATTGATATAATTTTCTGCTAAAGTTTCGATGGTCGATCGTTGATAAAGATGATTACAGTACGTCCAATCCATTTGCAACTTATCCTTTAAGACGATTCCTGTAATATCTAATCTATGGGGACGCTTGCCATGAGGGCTTTGAACTAAACCCATGGCTTCTGAAGCGACTTGCCAAGAATTATTTTGAGATTCATTCGGATTAAATTGACCTAAATAGTTAAAGCTGATTTCAGGTTGTCGGAGAGCTGAAAGTCCAGACTTAATTTCTAGATCTGAGCTGAGATAACGTAAAATACCGTAGCCAATTCCACGATGGGGGATGGCTCGGAGTTGTTCTTTAATTGATTTAATATTTTCCCCGAGATTATCTTCCGTAGGTTGTTGGAGCATAATTGGAAAAATACTGGTGAACCAACCCACGGTTCGAGATAAATCGATGTCAGCAAACAATTCTTCGCGTCCATGTCCTTCTAAGTCTAGAAATAGAGTTGATTGTCCGCTCCAATTTCTGAACGTTTGTACTAAGGCAGTGAGTAAGATATCATTGATTTGGGTATTATAAGCGGAGGAGACTTGTTGTAAGAGAACTTGAGTTTCTTCTGGAGTTAGCTGTACGGAAATATTATCTGTATTCCCAACTATATTGTGAGTTGTGTTTTCTGGATAATCGATGGGTAGTGAAGAGTCTTGAGATTGATGCAACCAATAATTCAGTTCTGATTGAAGAAGGGGAGATTGACTGTACTCTAAAAGATGAATTGACCAATCTTGAAATGCTATAGTTTTTGGAGGAAGTTGTAGGGGTTCACCCTTCTCTAGTTGTTGGTAAACGGCTGATAAATCTTCTAATACAATACGCCAAGAAACTCCATCGATAACTAGGTGATGGGCAAGAATCAGTAAACGTCCTTCTGTCTGTTCTCCAAGTTGATAGAGGATACTTTTAATCAGAGGGCCTTCCGCCAGATTTAAGGTCGTCTGTTGGCGAGCAATATTGTCTTCTAAAACACGGGTTTGTTCAGAGGGAGGTACTGAGGATAAATCAACTCTCTCAAATGGAATAGTTTCTTTGACATTCTCATTGATTTGTTGCCAGCTTGTTTCATGCTGAAAAAAGCGCAGGCGTAGAGCATCATGGTGGTTTAAGAGTTTGCTTATTGCTGCAGATAGAAACTGGGGTTTAATATCAGCAGGGACTTTGAGGAGAAAAGATTGGTTAAAGTGGTGAGGTTCAGCAAGATTTTGCTCAAAAAACCAATGCTGGATGGGAGTAAGCGGAACTTCACCCGTCACACTGTTTTGTTGAGCAGAGGATGGTTGTAGTGTACTGGCAACGGTTGCGAGTTGTGCAATAGTTTGATGCTGAAACAGTTGCTTGGCAGTCAAGCCAAGGCCTGCTTGTTGAGCGCGAGAAACAATTTGAATGCTGATAATTGAATCTCCTCCAATTTCAAAAAAGTTATCCTTCACGCTTACTCGCTGTAATCCTAAAACGTCTTGCCAAATTTCAGCTAAGGTCTGTTCTATTTTGTTTTGGGGAGCAATGAATTCTTCTGTTCTGGTTAATTCAATATCTGGAGCGGGTAAGGCTTTTCTATCTACTTTTCCATTGGGGGTAATGGGGAGTTGTTCGAGTATGAAAAATCTAGACGGGATCATATACTCTGGTAGCTTATCTTGCAAAAATTGCCGTAGTTCTAGAGGAGTAAGATCGGGATCTTCGCTCACGACATAGGCAACTAAGCGTTTGTTATTGGGTGTGTCTTCTCGTGGGATGACGATGCCATGCTCGACGTGGGGATGAGTGGATAAAATGGCTTCAATTTCTCCCAGTTCGATGCGGAATCCGCGAATTTTGACTTGAGTGTCTATTCTTCCGAGGAATTCAATGTTGCCATCGGGTAGATAGCGAACTAAATCGCCAGTTTTATACAGTTTACTGGTCTGGTTTCCAGAATCAAAAGGGTTGTTGATAAATTTCTCTGCTGTTAATTCAGGTCGATTGAGGTAACCTCTCGCTAAACCATCTCCCCCAACATATAATTCTCCTGGTACTCCAATAGGAACATTTTGGAGGTGGCAATCAAGTATATATATTTTTGTGTTAGATATTGGTTTACCAATTGGTGGCAACACGAGAGTTTGCATCTCAGATATAACCAATAAAGAAGTTGTCACTACAGTGTTTTCAGTTGGGCCGTAGTTGTTAATTAGTTTAAATGGAATATCAGATTCAGGGTATTTGGATAGTCGATCGCCACCTGTAAGTATAATTCGTAAACATATATTGTTTCTCCAATCTAAAGTTAATAACTTCTCCGCCAGTTGTGTGGGAACAAAAATAATTGTTATGTGGTTTAATAGAAGCCAATTTTGGAATTTTTCCAAGTCAAAAATCATATTTGTTTCTGCTAAGTAAACTGTCGATCCGGCTGTCAAGTAAGGCCACAACTCCCAAACTGAAGCATCAAAAGCAATTCCAGCAAGCTGAGTTGATTTATCTAATGAAGTTATTTGAAAATTAATTTGATGCCAAAAAATTAAATTAAGAACTCCAGAATGAGTAATTAGTACCCCTTTAGGTCTACCAGTTGACCCCGATGTGTAAATTACATAAGCTAAGTTCTCTGGTCTTGACTGATTGATCAAATTTTTTGTTGTTTGTGTAGCGATCGCCTCCCAATCCCTATCTAAACACACCACTTGTGCTTGAGGTTCGGGTAACTTCTCTAAGCCATCCTGAGTGGTGACTAAGACCGGAACATTGGCATCCGCTATCATATAACTCAAACGCTCTGCTGGATAATTGGGGTCTAGAGGTACATATGCTCCTCCCGCTTTGAGGATGGCTAAGATGCCTACAATCAGCTCTAGGGAACGTTCAATACAAATTCCCACCAGTGCTTCGGGTTGTACTCCTAAACGTTGCAGATAGCGAGCTAATTGATTCGCTTTCTGATTTAATTCTTGGTAGGTTAACTGTTCTTCTGCAAAGACAATAGCGATCGCATCAGGAGTCCGTTCAGCTTGTTCTTCAAATAACTGATGAATACATTTATCCCTAGGATAATCGGTGGCGGTATTGTTCCACTCCACCAATAACTGATGGCGTTCTGGTTCTGTGAGTAGGGGAAGTTCGCCGATCTTCTGTTGGGGATTAGCGGCGATCGCCTCTAATAGTACCTGCAAATGACCCGCCATGCGTGCAATAGTCGCAGCATCAAACAAATCGGTGGCATACTCCCAATAGCCTAAAATCCCCTTATCGGTTTCCTCCATCGAGAGGGTGAGGTCAAATCGAGAGGTGGCGATCTGGGAGCTTAACCTCTCAAAACTCACTCCAGGCAACTCACAGGATAAGGCTCCAGCATTCTGCAATACAAACATCACTTGAAATAGAGGAGAATGGCTCAAATTACGTTCCGGTTGCAGCGCATCCACCACCTGTTCAAACGGGACATTTTGGTGAGTATAGGCTTCTAAAGTGACTTCTCGGACTTGAGCGAGCAATTGCTCAAAGGTTATCCCTTCTGGAAACTGGGTTCGCAACACTAAGGTATTGACAAAACAACCCATTAGGGGTTCAACTTCCTGGCGATCGCGATTGGCGATCGGCGAACCCACTAAAATATCATCTTGGCTACTATATCGATACAGCAGAGTCGAAAACGCTGCCAATAGCGTCATAAATAAGGTTGTGCCTGCCTTTTGACTGAGCTGTTGCAAGGGTACCGTCAGATGGGGAGGCAAAGTAAACACTTGGTGTTCGCCCCGATAACTTTGCACCGCTGGTCGAGGTCTATCCGTCGGCAACTGTAATAAACCAGGAGCATCAGCCAGTTTTCGTTGCCAATATCCCAATTGAGTCTCCAGAAATTCCCCACTGAGCCAAGTACGCTGCCATTGGCTATAGTCAGCATATTGAATCGGCAGTTCAGGCAAAGGAGACGGTTCTCCCTGAAGATACGCTTGATAGAGTGTCGATAACTCTTGGAACAAGACCCCCACTGACCAACCATCACAGATAATATGGTGCAAGTTAGCCAGCAAAACCGACTCTGTTCTTGAAAGTCGAACTAAACTCACGCGCAATAAAGGCCCAGTTGCCAAATCAAACGGAGCTTGAGCTTCACGGCCAATTTCCTGATTCAACTCCTCCTGTTGTTGGGTTGGGGGGAGATCTTGCCAATCTTCGATCGGAAGTTGGAACTCAACTAGGGAGTCAATAACCTGTACTGGAGTACCATTAACAGATTCAAAGCGAGTCCGTAGAACTTCATGGCGACGAATGATTTCCGCCAAAGCTAATTCTAGGATAGAAACCTGAAGATCTCCCGTAATTCGGAAGGCTCCAGGCACATTGTAGATAGAACTCTCCCCTTCCAGTTGGTCAAGAATCCAGAGTCTTTCCTGGGCCCAAGAAAGGGGGAGGGGAGTGCCATCACGAGGGCTAGGAGCAATGGCGGGTAGAGTCTGAACCGGAGTGAAGCTTTGACTCAGAAACCGAATAATCTCTGCTTTGCGCTCTGACAACGTACCTCGCATGGCTGAGGTTAACACCCCTTCTGGAGCGCGGCAACGCAGTTTCTCGCCTTCAACCCAGACTTTAACATCCAGTTCGCGCAGTTCTGACAGAAATCGATCGACAGGTTTCATCGCAGACACTCCCTAAATATGACCTAAAAAATATGACCTAAATATGACTCATTTATCCCACCCTTATTCACTCCAGAAGATTACAAATGCATCTCTCGGATAACGGGAGCGCCAACCTCTTGAATCGTGCCATCTTTCCCATTCCCTGCCATACCAAGAGGTCCCCACATTTTTAAGCCTAAAAGTTCCTTGAGTTCGGGAGCATAATCCTTGACTTCTTCCCAGTCCAGCGTCAGCCAGAAATGTTCTTGCTGACGCATAAAAGGACGACAATAATAAGCCAAAATCCCATAGCGGGGGTCATCGGTTTTGTTTGCTCCCGTGCCATGCCACAGTCGGCCATCAAATACCATCGCTGTCCCCGCAGGAGCAACAGCAGGGATGGGTTCGGGAGCTTCTTCGGGTACAGGAATGGCTTGTCCTTTGATCGCTTGCTGAGGTTGGAGCTTATGGGAACCCGGAACCATTAGGGTTGCTCCATTCTCCTCGGTGAAGTCCGAGAGCATCCACATCATGTTAATCACCATGGGATAGGGCGTGACCGGTAAATAGCCCTGATCGAAATGTAAGGGCATGGCGGAGCCTCCTTTACAGGCAATATTAGCACTCAAGGAAGATAACAGAGCTTCACCCGCAAAGGGTTCTGGCATGGGACCATCATTGGTGGCAGCAAATCTATCCCGAATCAGATTTAAAGGGGCTTCTTTCACCGCTATTTTGCGAAAGATTTCGCCTTTGGTAATTAAGCTCCAGACTCGTTGATTGGGCCCATTGGGATCAAATGTTGCACCACTATCCATCATGGCAACACCGGCTTGCCGTTCAGCTTCGGCTTGTTCAATCAGACGTTCTTTGGCTTCTTTGACTTCATCCGGGGAAAGGGCGTTAGCAATTAAGGCAAAGCCAAATTCTTCAAAGTGTTTGCGGGCTTCTTCTAGGGTGTTAGATAAGGGGGGGGAGTTCAGAGTTTTCATGGTTGTTTTCGGTAATTGAACAGGAGTAAATCATCTCAATGGGGTTATAATTCGATTTCTTCTTCACCGGGTTGTAAATCTTCAGTGGGATTGACTTGGGCATCGACGAGTAATGTGCGAATGCCGTCAATTCGTTCAGCGAGTTCCAGAAGAGTGGAGCTTTGAAAGACTAGGGTTAAAGGAATATCAATTTCAAAGGTTTGGCAGATACGGGAGACTAACTGAGTTGCCAGTAGGGAATGGCCGCCTAATTCAAAGAAGTTATCATAAATTCCTACGGGAGAAACCTTCAGAACAGCCTCAAAAATTTCCACCAGTTGATGTTCTGTGGGGGTACGCGGCTGTTGATTTTGGGGGTCTTTGGAATTCAAGTTGCTCCCCAGCAGTTGCCGAAGATCGATATCACCGGTTTCTGTTAAGGGCATTTCTTCGAGTTGTACGCCTTGACAGTGGGTGAGCGTTTTGAGGCGATCGCGCACTTGTAGATCTTGCCATGGATTGACGGCCCATTTTTTCCCGGATGTAAAATAGGCGGTTAACTGTTGTAAATTCTGACAGTTAGAGAGCAAATACTGGATATAGGGTTTGGTGGAGTCGAGTCCAATTAACCAATAGCCGGGAGGTTGAGACAGAGTCGCTAGGAGAGAAGTCAATCCTTGAGAAGGGGCGATCGCACAATATCCTTTTGCCTGACTCAGTTCTTTCATCTGGTAGCCTTGACTCATGCCGATTTCATCCCACATACTCCATGCCAAGCCATAACTTTGCACGGGAGTTTGGGCATTTTGATATTCGCTAAATGCCCCTTGAAAACTATTCGCGGCAGCATAAGCTCCTACCGTCGATCCCCCTAAAAATCCATTCACCGAAGCAAAGTGAATAAATATACTATTTGGACGATCTTTAACCAGTTGATGTAACACCCACGTTCCTAAAACTTTGGGACGCAATACCTCAGCCACGCTCGCTTGAGTTTCGGACAAGACTGGTTTTTCCTGTAGGGTTCCTGCCAGATGAATTACGCCATCGAGTGGATTTCCCCATAGAGCGATCGCCGAATTAACCGCTTGTTGCACCTGTTGCCCATTAGCAATATCAACCGCCTGATAAATGACTTCTCCTGGCAACGTTTTTAACTGTTGATAAGTGTCCTGTTTTTCAGGGGTGAGTAATGGTAAAGGGGTGCGCCCCACCAATAAGAGTCGAGCGTGATAAGTCCGTAAAAGATACTGAGCAACTGTTACCCCGATGCCACCTAATCCACCACTGAGGAGATAAGTGCCTCCGGGTTTAAAGGGGAGTTGAGGTTTAGATTCCCCGTTCCAAGGGAAAACTTGCAAGCCGGAAGTATATCGTTTGCCATGGCGATACGCAATTTCCACATCTGGACAAACCGTACAGAGTTCTTGCCACAAATCGGTTTTCTGCTCCTCTTGAGTGTCGGTTACCGATAGATCGATATGGCGACAAGTGAATCCAGGGATTTCTTGAGGCAGAGTTTTCAGCAACCCTAAAACGGTTGCTTTTTCCGGAGCAATGCGATCGCTTACCTCCACTCTTTGCGTAAAACTTGTGACCCAAAACAACGGTAGGGGCTGGTCTAGATTTCCATTTTTTTCCAGAGCTTGAGAGAGAAACAAGAGGCTATATAATCCTTGCTCTTGTGCTGCTTCTAATTCCTCCGTGCTGCTAATCTCTTGGGTTTGAGTGCGATATTGCCCTAGGTGAATGATTTGAGCAATCGGACAATCCTGAACGGATATAGACTCTAGCAGTTGCTGATAATGCTCTGGGCGATCGGGAGCAATAGAATAGCACCGTTCATCGATTTGAGTAAACTCAGAACCGGCAATGACTTGGATATAGGGTTGATGATGTTTCGTCAATTGCTCTGCTAACCCACGAGCTAATCCTTCACCCTCAAAAAAGATGAGTGTTAAACCCTTGTGGGGCTGAAGATAAACCCCTTCTACTGCTTTGGGTTGCCAAGTTTGCCGATAAAACCAATTGGGTAGCGTGTTCTGATTTTCAAGCAGCAAATCGACCTGTTTTAAGATCGGCTTAAACTCTCCCGCTTCAAAACGCTGTTTTAACTGCGATCGCTGAATTTTACCAATAGCCGTCTTCGGAATCGTTTCTGAATGAACCGGAATCAAAAAATCTGGATTAATTCCCATCGATTGGATCGCTTGAGTCCGAATTTGTTTCAACAGTTGTCTTTGCTCTAAATCGCTCAGGTGCTTGGGACTAAAAAACACAGCTAACCGATCGCTATCATCTTGCCATTGACGAACTCCACAAGCGGCGGTATAGGAAACTTCCACCTCTTCCAACTCTTCAACGACCGCTTCAATTTCATGACTATAATAGTTAATCCCATTAATAATAATGACATCTTTCTGTCTTCCCGTAATCGTTAACCGACCCTCTTGAAGAAAACCTAAATCTCCCGTTTTAAACCAACCGTCTTGAGTAAACGCTTCTTCTTGTTTCTCTGGATTGTTATAATACCCTTGAGTGACGGTCACCCCTTGAATTTGAATCTGACCAATTTCTCCTTCTTCAAGGAGGTTGTTCTGCTCATTGACAATTCTTAGAGAAACTCCAGAAATCGGAAGTCCGAGATCGATAAAAGGCGTATCTTCCCGTTCTCCGTCCCAAGTATAATCCTTGGAAAATACGACCCCTGAACTCGTTTCTGACATGCCCCAAGCCGGTTTCATTGCTGTTTTTATCAATTGGTGCGGAGTCAGTAATTGCATAAACTGTCGTGCTGTCTTATCAACGATCGCTTCCCCCCCATTAATCATATGGCGCACAGAAGATAAATCCCAATGACCTTGCTCAATTGCTTCAGATTGTGCATTAATCAAACCATAAGCAAAGTTTGGCCCCCAAGTTACGGTAACCTGATATTTCTCTAACCAATCTATCCAGGTTACAGGATGATTGAGAACCACATTAATATTGGCTTGAATTTGCTGACAACCCAGATACACATCTCGGATATGGAACATCACTAAACCGACCACATGATCTAAAGGAAACCAATTGAGAGAAACATCTGTTGAACTATAGTCATGGCAACGTTTTGATCCTTCACTGCGGCTCAGGATATTTCCATGGGTGAGCATAACGCCCTTGGGTTTTCCGGTGCTGCCTGATGTTAGAATGAGTAAGGCTAACTGATCGAGTTGACTTGGATAATAGTCAGAATCCGGTGGGGCAGTTTTTAGGCGATCTAAGGTAGCTACTTCAAAACCAGATAAATTTAGATCTTGCGCCCAGGTTTTTAAGTTTGTTGCATGATTTCGTGTGGTTAGGACTAAAGGAGATTCTAATAATTCCCAAGTATTATGTAATTTACTCCAATCAGAGTTGGCTGAGAATGATAAGGGAGCGGGAATAAATCCGCCTAAAACACATCCCCAAAATGCTGGAATAAAATCTTGAGCGTTTTCGAGCTGAAAAATGACTTTGTCTTGAGGCTTCAAACCCAGTTTTTTCAAGCCGGTTAAAATGCATTGTGCCTGGTGCAGTAACTGAGTATAAGATTGTCTTTCTTCCGAGCCATCCGCATTCAGGTAAATGAGTCCTGTATCTGAAGGATTTTGTGCGGATTGAATCAAGGCTTCAGATAAATTTTGAGGGGCTTGTTCTGGAAACTGTAATTCACCACCCTCACTCATTGCAGGGAGATTAAGGCTGGAATGACTGTTTTTAGATGACGATAGCCGATCGATCGCAGAAGATGCGTCTGGTTCAGAAATAGATAAGTTATCTTCCGGTAGAAGATCCCATAAATGGAGGGGAGATGGAGGCGCAAATTTTTTCGGTTCTATGACTACAGCAGCTTGTTCGATACTCGAAATTTTCTCTAGTTGTTCTTGCCACTGTTCAACCAACTCAGAATCGATCGCCTCTAACTGCGCTAAACGATCTGCGTCAATCTTACCCTGCTGAGTGTAAGGCAAGGCTACCACAGGAATACAGAAAGAGGGTTGAAGCTCTACGGGTAGCTCAGACTTAATCTGCAACTCAATAGATGATAGGGATAGGGGATTAGAGGGCACGATATAAGCCACTAACTCTCCTTGGCGATCGCCGCACACAGAACACTGCTGAATGTCCGCGAGGGAGCATAGGGCTGCTTCTACAGCTTGCAGGTTTACTCTTCGTCCTTTAACCGAGACGATCCGTTTCACCTCTCCCAGTCGTTCTAAACTCCCATTCCCCCGGCGTTTTCCCCATTCTCCAGTTGAGTATAAACGACCCAATTCTGGATGGTCGAAAGACTTGGACTGCTCAGAACTCAAAGAGCGATCGCTAGTATACAGCTCTCCTTCAATTCCTAGGGGAACCCGTTGCCCAAAAGGATCTAAAATATGAATTGGGGAGGACTCAAAACCTTCATTTTTAGCGGGATCGTGACTGAGGTTGATCAGGTCTTGTTTTTCAGTTTCTGTAAGTAGAGGGAACTGAGACAGTTTACAATCTGGATTAGTGACCATTCCTTCTAACAACACCTGGAAATGACCCACCATCCGTCCAATAGTTTCTGGATAAAATAAATCCGTATTATATTTTTGGATGCCGATCAAAGATGATTCTATTTTTGTTATTTCTAAGGTTAAATCAAATTGCCCTTCAGCCATAGGAATATCAAAGGGCTTAACGGCCAATCCTCCCCAATTGTTCAAGGTTTTATCTTCCCTCAACATAAAGTTTTGAAAGGATTGAGATTGCTGAAGCTTATGTAAGGCGAACATCGTTTGAAAAATGGGAGGACGACTCGGATCGCGGGAGTCTTGTAATCGTTCGACGAGCAAAGAAAAGGGGAAATCTTGATGGGCTAGTGCTTCTAAAACCGTCTGTTTAACTTGCGCTAGAAATTGTCGAAACGACAAATTTCCAGAGCAATTTGCTTTCATCACAACTGGATTGGTAAAATAGCCAAATATGGGTGCAAATTCCGGTTGGGTTCTACCGGATGTAGGCGATCCGACTAAAATGTCATCTTGTTGGGTATAACGATAAAGTAAAACCTGATAAGCAGCCAGCAAAACCATGTATAGGGTAGAAGTTTCTTGTTGAGCGAGTTCCTGGAGTTGTGTGCTTAGGTCTTCGGAAAGGGTAAACAGATGATATGTGCCATTATAGGTTTGTTGAAGCGGTCGAGGCCGATCGCAAGGCAGAGGCAGTATACAATTTGTACCAGCTAGTTTCTGATGCCAGTAGTTCCACAGTTTTTCGCCGCGATCGCTGGCTAAGAGGTTGCGTTGCCAACGTACATAATCCAAATACGAGTATTGAATCTGAGGCAGGGTGTCCTGGACTCCTTCTTGTATACTTTGATAGATTTGTGGCAATTCTTGCAGCAAAATATCAATCGACCAAACATCATTCGCAATGTGGTGAGTGGTAACTAAGAGAACACGATCGTTTTCATCACGAGTAAATAATCGAACCCGAACAATGGGCCCTTGTTGCAGATCGAACGCTTCTTGATGGGCGGCAATGACTTGAGCTTTAAGCTGTTCTTCCGTTAGCTTTGAACTCTCAATTGGCTGAAAATCGATATGCCGATCCTCTAATACCTGTTGAATCGGTTCTTGACCTTGTTGAGGAAAAATAGTACGCCATATCGGGTAGCGTTCAAGTAAGGTTTGAAAGGTCTGATGTAAGGCTACCACATCGACCTTTGAACAGATGCGCAGGGCTAAGGATGAATTAAAGGCATGACTCTCCGGGGCTAATTGCCATAAAAACCACATGGCTTGTTGGCTATAGGACAGGGGATAAACCTGCAAAATGCCTGGATTTTCCTGGAGTAAGCGTAGAATTTCCTCTTTGTGTTCTTTGAGTTGAGCTAATACAGCATCAATGGAGCGATCGCCAGGAGCATCATAGGACAATCCTCCATTGTCTGACCAAATTTTCCAGCCTTGAATTGAGAGATCTTGAAGAAATGCAACTAAGTTCATAGGGTTCCTTGTATACGATTAACAGAGTTATCGGCGATCGGATCGGAGAAGGGGCGATCTCCCAAGTCAACGTCCGCAAAAACTTGCTCCTCGATCTCAACCGACAAAGTAGCAATACTTGCCCCTTCGATAAACCGAGTAATGGGGATATCAACTTTTAATTGAGTATTAAATCGATTCCGTAATTCAACTGCCATCAAAGAATCAACCCCCATCATCGTTAGAGATTGATGGATATCCATTTGAGTCACCGGCATTTCTAGAACTCGTGCCACTTGATGCTGTAGATAATCAATGAGGAGCGTTTTTTGTTCCGGTGCTGATGCAGATTTTAAGGACTCCAATAAAGAAAGTTCGGGTTCTAGAGTTGAACGTCCTGACTCAAATTTTTGTAAGACTGGCAGGTTTACCCCAGACGGAAGGGTTGCAAAAATCTCAGACCAATTAACAGAAAATACAGCCATTTGTCCGCTTGCTTCTGACCATAACTCCGACAGCACCTGCAAGCTTTTTTCGGGTGACATCACGCCCATTCCGCTCATCTTAATTCGGTCTTGCTGTTCCTGGGATAAACGAGCCGCCATTCCGGATTGACCCCACACTCCCCAATTAATACTTAACCCAGGTAATCCTAACCCATGCCGATAGTGAGCCAACCCATCCATAAATGCATTGGCTGCTGCATAGTTACCTTGACCCAATGATCCGAATAAAGAGGCAATTGAAGAAAAGCAAATCCAGAAATCTAAGGTCATCTTTTGACTAAGTTCATGTAAATTCCAACTACCTTGTACTTTAGGAGCCATGACTTTCGTCAATTGTGCCTTACTCATATTTTGCACGACCCCATCTTCGAGGACTCCTGCTGCATGGACAATCCCTTTTAATGGAGGAAGAGAAGACTCGATTTGAGCCAAAATTCGAGAAACATCTTCCCGTCGGGAAATATCTCCCTGCATCACTGAAACTTGCGCTCCATTTTCTTTGAGTTGAGTTATGGTTTCTTGGGCTTGAGCAGATGGAAGATTACGCCCAGTAAGAACGAGAGATTTTGCGCCTTGTTTGACCATGGATTGAGCTACATTTAACCCTAATCCTCCCAATCCTCCCGTGATTAAATAAGTGGCATCCGAGCGTAAAGTAACGGAGGTTTGAGCTTCAGATTCAGGGTGCTTGCGTCGGTGAACTAACCTGGGAACATAGCGGATACGGTTGCGAAAGGCAATTTGGTTTTCCTCCTCTGGATGACACAATTCTGCGGCTAGAAAAGGTAAGGATTGTGATACATCCATTTTTGGGTCTAAATCAATACATTGACACTGAAGTTCTGGATGTTCTAAGGCGATCGCCTTCCCTAACCCCCAAAGGGATGCTTGTTGGGGGTTTTGCACCCAAGCGTCACGATCTACAGCTTGAGCGCCTTGAGTCACCAGGAGTAATCTTCCAGACCATTGCGTTTGGGAAATTAAGGCTTGAACCAGATAGAGAGTACTGAGACAACTGAGTTCTTGAGAGGCTTCTAACTCATCAATTGAAGTTTGCACACTCCAAAGATGAATGACTCCCTGTAGAGGAGATTCAGGTCTGTTAACTGCCTTGAGTAATTGATGAAAATGATCGGGTTCTTGGGGATTAATTTGGTAATCTCGATCCTCTAATTGCTGATACGTTAGACCAGGAGAGACCCAAATACAGCTATCGCTTAAAAAGTGAGCTGATTGTTGCCTAAGTTCCGGTTTATTGGCCAAGATCAACCATTTTCCTACAAGCGCTCGTTCTCCATCACTTGGAGTGATTTCATTAGGCTCCCAACTTAATTCATACAGCCACTCCTCCGGTTCAATTTCTGAATAAACCACCGGATGATTAAACGCCTCTTCGTTCAATAACCGTAATTCTTCTAGGGATCGCGCTTCACACTTTCTCGCAGTTAATAACACATAACTTCCCAAGTTTTTCTCTAGTAACTTACCCAATTGATTATAAGATTGGAACGCTGCTCTGACATTATCATCTGGATTTTCTGCATAAAGTTCATTCAGAATTTTTTCAAAATCTGGAGCATAGAGAAAATTGGCAATTTCCTGACTCACATCAATAAATCCAGTAAGTTGGAGTTGGTGTTGGGACAGTTGCTCAACCCAATGGTGTTTGGTAATAAAATAAGAAGAGGTTTCTTCATGATCGATATCGACTTCTCCATGGGCGATAAAATCGGCCAGGACTAACCAGCCATTTTCGCACATATGCCGGCTAATATTGGAGAATAAATTGGATTTTTCTTTAATATGATGGGCGACTTCAAATCCAAAGACAAGATCGTATTGATTGGGGAACTCGTCTTGACTGCTATCTCGATTAAAGACTTTGATTTGCTGCTCTAAACCATATCCCTTCACTTGTTGGGTAGCAAATTTAGCTTGTTCGCTCGAAATCGTATAGCCATTTAATTGGAGATGAGGATGTTTTTGTCCCAGACTAATGATATCTGAACCATAGCCACAGCCAAAATCTAAAACGGTTTGACAGGCAGAAAAATCAACTTGGGAAAAACAGAGTTCTCTGAGTTTCTCTTGAGCTTTGAGTGCCATCGGGTACAATGGATCGCGCTCCAGATCTGGAGTAACGCAGAGCTTAACCCATGAAAAATCGGGTACAACTTCTGGGAAAATACCAAACGTCAGAAACTGTAGCGATCGCTGCTGCACTGCTCCTGTATCTCTTGTCTCTTGAGTGAGGGCGATCGCCGAATTATAATAATCATGAACAATATTTCCTTTGAACTGAAGATGGTTCTGATGCCTATCAATCAAGAGACTTAACACTTTCGGCAGAACTTCCGCTTCTTCTGCACTAAAAATAGCGGCTAAATTGAGTTCCTCGATTAAGTCTTGCACCTCCCCTCGATCGATCAGATTCAAAATGGGACTTGAAGCTAGATTGGAGCGATCGCGCTTTTCTTCTTTGACCTCAATCCAATAATTTTGTCGTTCAAAGGGATAAGTCGGCAGTGCTACTTTTTGGCGTGCAGAGTCTTGATGAACCCCCAACCAATCCACCTCTATGCCTCGGATATACAACTGAGCTAAACTGGAGAGCATTTGTTGCCCATCTTCTACTCCAGGACGTAAAGAAGGGAGCCAAATTCCCCAGTCTGGGGGCAAACATTGCCGTCCCATACCTAGCAATAGGGGTTTGGGGCCAATTTCGAGGAAAATCTCATACCCTTCTTGATATAAAGTCTGCATACTGTCAGCAAATCGCACCGGTTGCCGCACGTGGTTGACCCAATATTCAGGGGTGGTTATACTGAGGTCTGCCCGTTTTCCTGTGACATTGGAAATGAGAGGCAGTTGTGGTTTTTTGTACTGAATCTGACGGGCAATGCCGGCAAATTCATTTAACATTGCCTCCATCAATGGGGAATGGAAGGCATGGGAGACGACTAACGGCTTTGTTTTTATTCCTTCTGATTCTAGAGTGGTGGAGATCGCCTGTAACGCTTCATTCTCACCCGAAATCACCACACTCTCCGGCCCATTAATTGCCGCAATGGCTACCTGTTCTGCATAAGGGGAAATCAGCTCTCGTACCTTAGACTCCGATGTCATTACAGAAATCATGCCCCCACCAGAGGGTAACTGTTGCATCAACCGTCCCCGTGCAGCAATCAGCTTCAAACCCTCTGCTAAACTCAGCACTCCAGCAACCGTTGCCGCCACGTATTCGCCGACACTATGACCCATCACCCCTTGAGGTTGAACTCCCCATGACTGCCATAATTGGCACAGCGCATATTCAATGACAAATAAAGCAGGTTGAGTATAAGCGGTTTGATTTAATAATGAATCCTCCTTCCCCTTGCTTAACTTTCCAGAGATGACATCCAGAATCGAATCGTCCAACTCATCTCGAAGAATTTGGTCGCATTCCTCACAAGCTTGGCGAAATATTGGCTGAGTTTCATACAAGGATTGACCCATATGCAGAGATTGGGAACCTTGACCGGTAAATAGGAAGACAATTTTAGGTGAAGTTCCCCCCCTTGTACCTTCTCCGACCAACACTCCCATTCCTTCTGGGTTGGGGAATTGACGCAATTTTTCACTCAATTCTGAGCGATTAGACGCGATCAAACTCAAACGATAATTCAAATGACTGCGACCAATATTGGTTGTATAGGCAATATCAGATAGTTCTAATTCAGGATGAGTTTCTAGATGATTTTGATAACGCTGAACCAGGTTATGAAGGGCAGGTTTAGTCTTTGCTGATAAGGTCAACACAGAATAAGCAGATTTAGCTTCTTCTTTCTGAGTATCAGTCAAGGAAACTGGCGCTTCTTCTACCACGAGATGAGCATTCGTGCCACTAAAGCCAAAGGAACTCACTCCAGCCAGACGACGCTGTTTATCCCCAACACTCCAAGGCGTGAGTTGCATCGGAACTTGCAGGGGAAAATGCTGCCAATCGATCTGAGAACTGGGTTGATGACAGTGTAAATGAGGCACAATCGTTTGGTGTTGCAGTTGTAAAACAACCTTCATTAATCCCGCAATTCCAGCGGCTGCTTCTGCGTGACCAAAATTCGTTTTTACTGAACCAATGCGTAAGGGATTTTCTGGAGAATGGCTTGAGCCAAAAACCGCTCCTAATGCCCCTGCTTCAATCGGATCCCCTAGGGACGTTCCCGTACCATGAGTTTCGATATAACTGACTTCAGACGGATCGATCCGACCATTTTCTAACGCTTTGCGAATAACGGCTTGCTGAGAGGGACCATTGGGTACCGTTAACCCACTGGTCCGACCATCTTGATTGAGGGCTGTACCTCGAATGACTGCTAAAATATTATCGCGATCGCGCACGGCATCTGACAACCGCTTTAGCACCATCATTCCGCATCCCTCAGAGCGCACAAACCCATCTGCACTATCGTCAAATGCTTTGCATCGACCATCGGCAGAAAGCATCCGCGCTCTGGAGTGATTAATATGAGTTAAAGGAGAAATCAATCGGTTTACTCCTCCAGCCAGAGCTAAATTACACTCTTGATTTCTCAAGCTCATACAAGCCAAGTGAACCGTGACCAAAGAAGAAGAACATGCCGTATCCACGGCCACATTCGGCCCCGTTAATCCTAAAACATAAGATAGCCTTCCCGATGCACTACTATGGGCATTGCCACTGGCCAGATAGGGATTAATCTCTTCAATATTCGATCCGGCAATTTGGGTATAGTCATTGCCAGAAATGCCCACAAACACTCCAGTTAAACTTTTTTCTAGGTGTTCCGGATTAATCGCTGCCTGTTCTAACGATTCCCACGCCACTTCTAAGAGCAGTCTCTGCTGAGGGTCAAGGAACGTTGCTTCCTTACCCGATATGCCAAAAAAGCCGGGATCGAATCC
This sequence comes from Roseofilum sp., assembly GCF_982964205.1. NCBI lineage: Bacteria > Bacillati > Cyanobacteriota > Cyanophyceae > Desertifilales > Desertifilaceae > Roseofilum > Roseofilum sp. The sequence goes on from NZ_CEZBFX010000021.1 coordinate 23,111, forward strand.
CTTTAATTCCTCAATAAATCCACCATAACGAGTGTACATTTTTCCTGGAGCTTCCGGGTCAGGGTCATAATACTCGTCGATATTCCACCGGTCTTGGGGAATCTCGGTAATGGCATCTGTTCCTTCTGATAACAGATGCCAGAAGGTTTCCGGACTAGAGACCCCTCCAGGAAAGCGGCAACCCATCCCAATAATCGCGATCGCCTCTCGACGAGCATAATCCATTGCTTCCAACTTAGACTGCATATCTTCCACAGCTCGAAGCGCTCGTTTTAAGGCAGATTCGCTTTTTCCTGAATTGATACTCATCGTTCTAATACCCCAATTGATCTAATTTATTTAGTAAAGAAAGCTCAACATCTTCATCAGAATCCTCCTCTAAATCTGGATCGCCTCGATTCCCTTTTTCACCCCAAGGCGGAGCAAATTTCTCCGTCGTCGGGACTTCCTCTCGATCGCCCTCTGAGTCTAGAACGTGCCCTGCCAAGTAATTCACCAACTCAGATACCGTTGGATAATCAAACATCAAAGAAGAAGGTAGGGAACAGCCCAAACTGGTTTGTAATTTATTCTTCAATTCCACAGAGGTGAGCGAATCCATTCCCAAATCAAAAAAGCCTTCCTTCAAACTAATGGACTCAACCTTCTCAATCCCTAAAACTTGGGCAACTTGATGGCGAATATGGGCGATCAAGAGATCTTGTTGCTCACTAGGCAATGCCATTTCCAACTGTTGTAGAATGCTAGCTTTTGAAGGCGCAGAAATTAAAGAGTCAGTCTTTTGCCAATCGGATAAAAAGGGCCAAGTTCTCACCTGCTCTTCCCAAGCTGCCCACTCCATGGAAACAACTCCCACCTCCGCTTGTGCAGAACCCATCCAATGTTCTAGCGCTTTTAGCACTTCATCTGGACTCAGAGCCTCCATACCTTTCTGTTTGACGCGCACATCTGCACCTCGCTCTGCGGCTTCTCCCACTTGAGAAACCGCTCCCCAATGGATACTCAATCCAGGTAATCCGATGCCTTGTCGATAATGGGCTAAAGCATCCAGAAAGGCATTGGCAGCCGAATGGTTACCTTGTCCGGGGGAACCAAATAAAGAACCGACTGAGGAAAATAGGACAAAAAAGTCGAGGGATTGGTGTTGGGTGAGTTGATGTAAGATCCAAGCCCCTTGGACTTTAGGAGCCATAACAGCTTCAAAGCTAGACCAGGTTTGGTTTTTGAGTACGCCATCCGAGAGCATTCCCGCCGCATGAATAATGCCAGCAAGGGGATAGGATGATGGGGTCATTGTATTGAACACTGCTTGGATGGCCTCGAAGTTGGCAACATCAGCAATTTCGACACGGATAGAGCATCCTTTTTGCTCTAGTTGGGTTAATTTAGCTTGTGTTGCGGGATCGGCAGGACGGCGAGTGACCAACACTAGGTGTTGAGCGCCTCTTTCAATCATCCAGTCGGCTACGAGCAAGCCTAATCCTCCTAAGCCTCCAGTAATTAGATAGGTGGCATCCGATCGCAGTTTTACCCGCCCAGATGTGGACTCACTCGAGGTTTTCACTAACCGAGGGACATAGCGTACTTGTTCTCGCCACACCACTTGGTCTTCTGAGTCAGATGAGCCAAGTTCTTGCAGGAGGCTTGTCGCTTGCTCTTCTAGGGAAGTTTGAGGGTCTAGATCCAACACCCGACAGGAGAGTTCGGGATGTTCTAAGCGGATGGCTTTAGCCATACCCCAAAGGGAGGATTGGGCAATTCCAGGAAGTTGGGGCCTATGGTGCAATGCAGATTGAGAGCCTTGGGTGACGATCTGTAATTGGGGTGAAAAT